>JBEIHC010000061.1:0-16744 GCA_040381555.1 Bacteroidia bacterium | reverse complement strand
TACCAAACTTAACATTCTTCATGATAAATAATTAAAGTTTTGGCAAGTTTTAATTATTTAACTAATAAAAATAAATTAATACATGTGCATAATTTGTTGATTTGTATACATTTACGAACATTTGTTTGCATAGACAAGCCCAAAAGGAGAGGGCACTCCACCCACAAGCCACAGCTGTTGAGCTTATGTCTTGTGTTTAATGGGCCGAATACTATATGTTTTTTTTAGTTTACTCAAATACAGGGTGTCGAACCAAAAATTAACCAGCTCCTTTTTTACCAAGTACTTTCCTTTTCCCGAGCTTCCAATTCTGCTAGGATGAGTTCTAAGGCTTGCTCCTCCTCCGGATCGTATTCGGATTTTAAATTGTTGCCGAATATGCGCGCTACTCCTTGCCAGAATACAGCAGAGGCTCCGGATTTTAAATCCTGAATTCCCTGAAAGGCTGTATGCCCACTTTCCCGATGCAGGAGTTTGATTAGGATTTTTCCTTGCGTCACGGTCATGTCCCGAAGATCCTTTTCATAACGGCCAAATAAATCCTTTTCTACCTTGTCTTTGAAAGCATCTTTGACATGAGGGTCTTCAATATTCTTGAGGGTATTGTGGAGATAGGTAAAGTTGCGGGCAAAGATTTTGGCATACGGATAAACCTTCTCCACATTATACCGCAGTCGATCAAATTTTGCTTTTTGTCTTAAGGCTTTTTGTCTCTGTCGGTCATTGGCATAAGGCGCGAGAATGTGAATCTCCTCCAATTGAAATCGAGGTAAACCATCCGGCTCCTGAGGAACTAATCGTTCAGGAGTCTGGGCATTTACTCCCATTATCATCAAGGTCAATATCGCGAATAGTAGCCGCATTTGTTTTTGGGGCAATGGAAAAATCATGCCGAATTAGCCGCATGGATTTTTGAAATTTATTTCCAATAGGTTTCGACCTGTTTGTTGAATAAATCCATCACCCATCCTTTTCCCCATTCCTCAATTTCAGATTCTGTCCAGATTTCCGGGAAGAAGATGATTTTCTGAAATCGGGGAGGGAGATATTTCTGCCAATTGGTTCCTCCCGTTGCTTTAATGTCTTCCATGTCCTTATGGAGATAACGCACGGCGGACTTATAATGACTCAAAGGCCAGAAAATATTTGCTTGAAGATCCAGTTGTTTGAGGAGATCCACTAATTCTGAATCTTCCTGTTGTTCTTTGGTGAGGGCCAGAAATTTTGCTCTCAGGTTATCTTGATGGTATTTAATGCTCATCCCTTCGAGGGTGGAATCATATTTTTCTTCAAACATGGTCAGGGTCAAAGTTTTCTTTCCCGTTTTGAGTTCTATGTTTCCGTATTTCCAGTAGATGTGCTGATACATTTCTGCAGGGGTTTCATTGCCTCTGAGGGTAGCGCGATAGTCGAGATGAACCAATTGGGGCAAGCCGGTTGAGATGAGTTCTATCATGCGGTATTGAGCAGATTGAAATCCGGAGGCGGGTAGCAGAGCCATCCGGAATTTTAGAAATTGTTGGGGTTCCATTCCATTGACCATGACATCAAAGGATCCGGAAAGATTCTTGAAATAGGCAGCTACTCTGCGCAGCCGCATTTTCATATCCTCTGCCGAGCAGGATTGAATGGGGGAGCAAATTTGTTCCAACTCAGCGAGAATCAGGCGAAAATACAGTTCCGTAATTTGATGGTAGATGATAAATATTTGTTCATCCGGAAAAGCTGTTCGGGGTGTTTGTAGGGACAATAAGGTATCGAGGTGTACATAATCCCAATAGGTAAGGTATTCGGTATGCAACAAGCCTTCGAGATAAGAATTTAGGTCTTGTCCGGTGCTGCTGTATTTTTCCGCGAGTTTGCGAATTTTCTCAAGCGTTTCAGGTAGAATTTCCATAAGGAGTGAAATAGGGGGCTAATATCGGAAAAATGGCAGGCTAAAAATAGGACTTGGCAAATAATCTTCAGAATCCGTCTGATTTAGGGTTCAAAAAGGTTGCACACCAAGGCATTTCTGTATAGGTTTGAGGGATGTTTCTCAGGAATTGGGTATTGGGTTTTGGTTTGATTATTTGGGGTATAGGGGCTGTTAGGGCTCAGGGCTTGGACCTTCCCGGAAAAATTCATCGTTGGATTCAGGATACGGTACCGGAAGACAGCAGCAGTAAAAGGGCGAATTATTTTATTTTGGTGCCGGTAGTCCGGTATTTGCCTGAAACGCGTTGGAGTGGGGTATTGGCGGGAAATTTTGTGTTTCGCACCTCCCCAGATTTTCGGGGCACTCGTCCATCCAGCATCCGATTATCGGCAACTTACACTCAGAATCAGCAATTTGTATTTAAACCTACGGTCGAGATTTTTACCCCTCAGAATCGTTGGATGATTCGCACCGGGTATTTATGGATGCGTTTTCCAGAGTTGTATTACGGAGTAGGGGAGTATACTCCGGATTCATGGGAGGAGTCCTACAGTTTTGCTATGAGTCGTTTTTTTCTGCGTGCATTTTATCGGGTGAGTGGCACTATTTATACCGGGCCGATATACTTATATGAAAATATGTATGGGATGGAGTATGGCGACTGTTCGAGTTTTCGGCAGCAAGGGGTGAGTGGGAATCGAGGAGGCTGGGTATCAGGCCCCGGCTGGGCAGTAGTGTTGGATACTCGAAAGAATATTTATTTTCCTGCCTCGGGGGTGTATGCAGAATTTTCTGGGTCAATCTTTTCAGATAAAACGGGAAGTGCCTTTAATTATAGCGCTTGGTTAATGGATGTGCGGGGATATCAGCCCTTTCGGAAGGGGAGAGATGTATTAGCGGGAAATATTTTACTTCAGTACAACCCGGGGGATCCTCCCTTTCGTCAGATGGGCATTTTGGGTGGGGAAAATGCGGGAAGGGGCTATTATCAGGGTCGTTTTCGGGAAAGGCATCACCTGGTTGTGCAGGGAGAATACCGATTAAAGGTGTGGAAAAGAATGGGGATGACCTTTTTTGGGGGCTTGGCAAGCGTATTTAAAAATAGTCCTGTGGGCAGTATCTGGCATCCATTTTATGGGTTGGGTTTTAGAGGTAAATTGTTGAGAAAGGAGTACTTAAATGTGCGATTGGACATAGGAATAGGTCGTCAAGGAACACAGTATTATTTTACTTTAGACGAAGCTTTTTAGGAATCTTTTGTTCCTGGTATTGTCATTCCACAGAAATCTCTTAATTTTGCCTTCCTGTTTATTGAACCGGAGTAGGTTCGAATTCAGAAAGTTACAGAGCAATAAAAAATACGATACCGTGACAAAAGCAGAAGTTATTTCAGAAATTGCCCAGAAAACGGGCGTGGAAAAAGCAGATGTAGCCAATTCCATTGAGGCCTTCTTTAAGGTGATCAAAAATTCATTAACAGAAGGGGAGAATGTCTATGTAAGAGGATTCGGCAGTTTCATCGTTAAAAAAAGAGCGCGTAAAGTGGCTCGGATTATTTCCAAAAATACTGCCATCATTATTGATGAGCATTATATACCCAGTTTTAAGCCAGCAAAAACTTTCGTGGAGAAAGTAAAAACTAGCAGTAAGCTGAAAAAAAGAGATAAAAAGTGAATTAACTAAAACTCCAGGATTATCATGTCTTCAAAAACATTAAGACTGAGTATTCTTGGGTTGGGTGGACTCATTTTTATTCTGTTATTTATTGCAGACCGAAAGGCTTTAGTTACTGAGGATCAAACCACAGCAGAAAAAGCGAATAAGTCTGATCAGTTCTTTCCTTCTTCATTGATTACCCTTCAGCCGGAATTGGCTGCAGCAGCCGAGAAACTTTCCCAAAGTCGGGATTCTGTGCAGCTTCAGCAGGTGTGGGGGGAAATTGCTCAATCCAGCCCTGATACCCTCGTACAAGACTGGTGTCGCTCACAAGCTGCTTTATTGGGTACCGACCAATCTGCAATAGTTGAGCAGGCGGAGGTACTAAATCAGTATCGTTCCTTGTCAGATACCAGCTTGCAGCAAGCCATACATACTCTGGAACTCAATCTTCGCTCCAAAGCTATTTTAATGGGAGCGTCTGATGCTGACTTTGTGGTTGAACGCGCTTTATTGCTGGTCAACACGAACGGTCGTAGTATGGAAGGGATTCTGGAGCTCCGAAGTTTGGCAGAAGCGAATCCGGACAATGTGAAAATTCAACTTATCTTAGGGGAGTTTTCACTACAAACCGGTCAGTGGGCAAAAGCAGAGGAACGGTTTCAAAAGTCTTTGAAACTAGATCCGGGTAATGTCAGAGCCTTAATTGGAATGGCTGAAAGTTTATCGGCACAATCCAAGCGGGAAGAGGCAAAAAGTTTTGCTCGAAAAGCGCTGGAAAGTACGGAAACCATTGCAGTTGAGAAGAAGGAAAAATTAAATCGATTGTTAAACTCTTAATTCATATAATATGCCTTGCGGTAAAAAAAGAAAAAGACATAAAATTGCCACTCACAAGCGCAAAAAACGCTTACGCAAAAATCGTCATAAGAAGAAATAAAGTGCTCTGCCAGTTCTAAACTGGTGTGAACATTTGATCTAACCATCATTGCTGTGGCAAACGAACTAATAATCAGCTCAGCAGAGGGCAGTCTCCGTATTTGTATTCTTGAGAATAAAAGAATTACGGAACTGCATTTTGATAAGTCTGATAATCAATTCACCGTAGGGGATATATACCTCGCACGGGTCAAGAAAATTATGCCCGGTCTGAATGCCGCATTTGTGGATGTGGGTTATTCAAAAGATGCATTTCTACACTATCTTGATTTGGGTCCCCAAATTAAGACCATGCAAAACTTTCTGTCAGCTGCTCAGAAACCTCAGGGACAATTCCCTGCGGTGGAAAAAATGCAGATCCAGCCAGAGATTGATAAGCATGGAAAAATGTCGGGTGTCTTAAAGGCTGGTCAACAAGTTCTGGTGCAAATTGTGAAGGAAGCCATTTCTTCAAAGGGGCCGAGACTATCTTGTGAATTATCTCTAGCAGGTCAGTATATCATCCTAGTTCCTTTCTCAAATGATATTTCTATTTCCAGAAAGTTCAAATCTGTGGAAGAGAAAAAGAGATTGAAGCGATTGTTGGAAGGTATCCGACCAAAGAATTTTGGTATTATTGTGCGCACGGCAGCCGAAGGGAAAGAACTTTCCGACCTAGAGGCCGACCTTAATCTGCTGAAGGAAAAGTGGAATCGCCTTACTCAAAGCATTCCAGGCGCTAATCCGCCTGCAAAGGTTTTGAGTGAGATGGATCGTTCTTCATCCTTGTTGCGCGATATGCTGAGTGTAGGGTTCGATTCTATATTGACAGACAACTCGGATACCTACAACGAGCTTTCCGATTACCTAAAAGTTCATCAGCCCGATAGCCTGAAAATGCTCAAGCTGCATAAAGGCAAGGTTGCCTTGTTTGAGTTAATGGGTATTGAAAGGCAGATTAAAGCATCCTTTGGTAAAACGGTTAACATTCATACCGGTTCCTATTTAGTGATCGAGCATACCGAAGCGCTGCATGTTATTGATGTAAACAGCGGTAGCTCTAAGATGTCAGATGAATCTCCGGAGGCCAATGCATTTCGGATTAATATGGATGCAGCAACAGAGATTGCGCGTCAATTGCGGCTCAGAGATATGGGGGGCATCATTGTAGTCGATTTTATTGATCTACGGAAAGCCGAAAATCGGAAAGCTGTCTTCGATCGGCTTCAGGATGAAATGAAACGCGACCGTGCGAAGCATACCATTTTGCCGATGAGTAAATTTGGATTAATTCAAATTACCCGGCAGCGCGTACGACCTGAGGTCAATATCGTTACTTCCGAGGTATGCCCTAGTTGTAATGGCACCGGTAAAATTATGCCATCCATTCTAATTACCGATGAAATTGCCGGACATGTAGATTTCTTGTTTAGGGAAAATCGGGAGTCTTATCTCGAATTAGTCGTCAATCCGTATATAGAGGCATATCTCACGAGAGGCTTCCCTAGTATTCGGATGCGATGGTTTTTTACCTATAAAAAGTGGGTGCGTATAACGGCAGACAGTTCTTTGCCTTTTACAACCATTAAGTATTACAACAAGCAGTCAGAAGAAATCAGTTTTAGTTGATGCAAACCCCTGAAGACTTTATGCGGGAGGCCATACGGCTTTCAGTAGAGAATGTAGCGAATGGCACTGGAGGTCCTTTTGCAGCTTTGGTTGTAAAAGATGGAAAGATCCTTGCTACCGGTACGAATCAAGTAACATCGTCTATGGATCCTACTGCTCATGCAGAAGTAACTGCCATTCGAAATGCTTGCAAAGTTTTGGGTAGCTTTCAGTTAAGTGGTTGTGATTTTTACACTACCTGTGAACCTTGTCCGATGTGTTTGGGCGCCATTTATTGGGCAAGACCTGATCGGGTTTTTTATGGAAATACGCGTGAAGATGCTGCCGATATTGGGTTTGATGATGACTTTATTTATCGGGAAGTACCCTTGAAGCCTTCTGAAAGAAAATATCCGCTTCAGCCTTTGTTGAGGCAAGAATCATTAGCCGCTTTCCGAGCTTGGGAAGCGAAAGAAGATAAAACTTTATATTAATCGCTTAACTCCTGTTTAGGGTAACCCTCTACTCATCGAATATTTGGCATTGCCAGATATTATGCCGAATTTTGATTAGAGGCAGGCATTCAATCCTGTCAACATCTATTATGAACTTACGACTCCCTATTTTCCTTTTGCTTAGTTTACTTGCTTCGGCAGTATTTTCTCAAAGCGTAAAGTTTGTTTCTATTCTGAATGATTTTGGTACCATTCGCGAAGAAGCAGGCTCCGTGCGCACTCAGTTCGAATTTAAAAATATCACTAAGGACACCATTCTGATTAGTGAGGTGAAGCCCTCCTGTGGGTGCATTGCTCCTCATTTCACAAAGGATGCTATTGCTCCTGGAAAAAAGGGAAGTATCTCTGCCGAGTTTAATCCAGAAGGAAGACCAGGAGAATTCGTGAAATCTATTACCGTATCTATTAAGAAGTGGCCAGAAGATGCTATGGCAAATGCGGAAGTTCAGATTTTGGAAATTAAGGGAATTGTAACCCCAAGACCCAAAGAACTTACGGAAGCTTTTCCGGTTAAAATGGGAAAGATTCGTATGACTGGGACTTATATATCTTTTGATTCTCTTTTTACGAATGCCCACAAAAAAGTAAAGGTTACTTTATTTAACGAATCTGCCGAGCCGGTTACTTTAAAACGGAATGAAGCACCAACTTATATTACAGTGAGTCCAACAGAAGCCTTAATTAAAGCAAATGATTCTCTGACTCTGACCTTAACCGTTGATGGAGCTGCAGCTGAAGATTGGGGGAATGTCTATTATCCCTTGCGATTGTTTACAGATGAGACCACCGATGGCGAAAAGATGTTTAGCCTATTTGGATATCGTGGAGATTATGTGGCTGGTATGAGTAAGGAGCAGAAGGATAAAATGGGGAGAGGAAAGTTTGAAACGCGTGAAGCAAATTTTGGGAATATTGTACAGGGAACATCTGTTGAGCATGAGTTCCGTTTAACCAACACTGGGGCAGGAGAACTTACCATTCGGAAATGGAAACCTGGTTGTGGATGTACGAGTTCTCAACCGGATAAAATGAAACTGATGCCGGGAGAAACGGCAACAGCGAAAGCGATTTTTAACTCAACTGGCCAAAATGGTACTATTCATAAATCGATTACTGTCGTAACCGATGATCCGTATGAACCCGTGGTGATTTTATTCTTGCAGGGGGTGGTAAATCCAGCAGATACCAATCAGCCTCAAGAACCAAAGAAATAATCTAAAGCGGCTATTTTTCAGCATAAGATTAAATCGGGAGCAGGTTAGTACCTGTTTCCGATTTTTAGTTTACACGAAGACGAGGTTATTCCGGCAACTTTGTAGAATTGTTTCTCCCGATAAATCAATGTTGTGTTATCTAATGTACTATAAATGAGAGTATTGATTAATTTATTTCCGCACTACAGGCGGTGAGGAGATATCCAGATATTTCTACATTTGTGAGGGCGTTAAATTCAGTGCAGATTAATTTTTTCCTGCATCGGGAATTCTTGAATACGAAAGAGGTCTAATATGGACCAAGTGTTAAAAAAATGAGAACCACGGAGTGTCCGGAGTAATCCGGACAAAACTTCGCTTATCGTTCCTTGACTTATAGTAAGTCAAGGCTTATTTAAGCTATTGGATTTTAAATGGATGATGGATTTCTCTAACTTTCAAGCGCTTAATATAAACAATTTTCGCATATAGATAAATAATAACTACTTATTAATAAGCGAAAGTATTATTTACTGATTTTTATTTTTCTGGTACGAAATATAGAATTACTTTTGTTTCGTTGGGTTATTAAAAGGAGCCGCCTGGCTCCGGAGGGTTCATCCCTCTTTTTATGGTTTAGTCCGTAGCCGGGAGTCAAATCCCGGCTATTTTTTTTATAAAAGATCGCTTTTACTGTTTTTCGAGGATTAGGTGTTTAATTTTGAGCAAAAATGAACATCCGTTTGAGGAATCCACCTCAAAGGTTGATTTCAGTTGCTTACTTAAGCCCTTGATGATGGTAAATCCCATAGTGTCAGGAAGGGAGTTTTCATCCCAACTATCGGGCAAACCAGGCCCATTGTCCTGAATATGAATTTCAAGTACATCTTCGACTCGTTTTACTTTAACATTCAATTGAGGATTTGTCGCAAATTTCAACCCATGATAATAGGCATTCAGGAAAATTTCATTCATCAACAACCCAACGGTAATCATTTGATTAATGTCGCAAAGGAGAATATTTTCAGCCTCAATAATTTTGGATACTTTCCTATTTTGGCAGGCGGAAATCTCGATTCTATAGGTCAATAGTTCGAGGTATTTTTGTAGGGACAATTGGGTAAGGCCAGAAGAATTCGATGTGGCTTCATAAACTAGGGCCAATGCTTGAATTCTTTCGCGCATATACTGAGATAATTCTTTAGTCGTCAAGGGTCTATTGGATTCATCAAATAAATCCAGAAATCCCGATAGAATCGCCAGATTGTTTTTAAAACGGTGTTGCAATCCTGCGAGAATGGTCTCCTTTTCTTTTAACCAAGTGGTTTGTTGTGATCCCTCTTGTGTACTATCCATCCATAAGCTCACTGCCGTGGAAAGCAATTTGAGCGGAAAGAGTTCCTCTTCTGATAGCGTTACATTTTCTCCATAGATTTCAGCTGACACGGCTCCACGGAATTGACCCTTAATTAGGATAGGTATCATCAGTGTTTTGCTAGATTGAGAGGATATTCTGGAATCTGAAATGAATCCGGGAATTTCTGCCATTTTTCCAGAATTGAGAATTCCAAAAGCTTGGCTTAGCCCTTGATCCTTTAAGTTCAATTCAATAGGCTCAATTGTAGGAAGAGAAATGTTCTGAATTTTACTCCAGACAAAAATGGGATCAAACACTACTTTATCCTGATTTTGACTCAGGTTTAATTGCAATACACTCATTTTGTTGGCATGAAAGTATTCTCCGATTTTCATCAAAGAATCTTGTATGTCTTCTTTTCTTTTTTTCAGCATATTTTTTCCAATATTCTCAGCAATTCGGATAGCCTCTTTTCCGGCATCCCATTGCCTGGGTTTAGTACTGGGAAGAATAATCAAACCACTTAAGGTCATCCCTTTTCCTGAAGAGATTAGGGTTGCTTCGGTTGAAAAATCATTTAATTTGAGCAAGATTTCCGTAGAAGTGTTTTCTGAAGCAGCGAGCAACATTCTCCATTCTGTTAGATTGGGAAGGGTAGGGAGAAGATTCAGAATTTCAGGATTATATGCAGGATTTCGAGAAGGATTTATCACATTGTACCCACTCTCATTGCACTCTATGAGAGTGCCTTCCCGATTAAAAATAAAAGCAGGTTCTTGAATATAGTTGAAGATTAGTTCAATGTTTATTCGTTTTGGAAGCGAGTCGTTATCGAATAATTTCATATCTTTGTATATTATTTTAAAATATAGTCGAGTAATCAGTAAAATAAGTAATTAAACGAGCATGCGCAACAAAGAAGGGTTGAACAATGTTGTATAACTATTTAATTATACTAATTTTGACTAGTTAAAAACGACTTAAATGTACCTGTTGCATTTAAATCAGCGCATCATACTATAGGCCAATGAAATGTATTATTGCTGAAGATGAATTCCTAGTTAGACAGTCACTTCGGAACAAATTAGTTCGGATTTTTCCGAATATAGAAATAGTAGCAGAGGTGGATCATCTGGAAGGATTGTTTGATTTGGTAGATGAGCACAATCCAGATTTGTTAATGTTGGATATTAACTTTCCAGACGGCAATAGTATGGAGTCATTGAGAAGCTATTCCAAATCATTGCCCTATATAATTTTTATTACTTCCTATCCTCATTATGCTCTAGAGGCCATACATCTTGATGCGGTTGATTATTTATTGAAACCCATAGATGATGCCTTATTGGAAGAATCTATACGGAAATTCAAGCGTTATCTAGATCGGGAGAGAGGGCTGCAACTTCCTCCCGAGATTTCAAAACCTGAAATACCCAATCCTAAAAAGATTATGATTCCGTCGCAATCAGGTTACTATTTGTTAGATATACGCGACATAATTCGGATGGCTGCTGATGTGAATTACACCCGGATTTATGTAAAAGACAAACCGCCAATTTTGGTGGCCATAACGCTTAAATATTTTGAAGTAGCCCTCAAGGGTTTAGGTTTTTTTCGGGTGCATAAATCTCATTTGGTTAATCTGGATCATATTGATCGATATCAGAAAACAACCGACGGTGGTCTCTTGACTTTGGTCGATGAATCTTCTGTTCCTGTTTCTCGAAATGTGAGAGGGGAATTTCATCTGGCATTGCAGGCTCAGGTAATTTCTATGGGAGGTTTATAGTCGGATTTTTTGGGGTCAGTATCCATATTTTTGAGATTTTAATCTGGAGAAAGGCATTAAATAACATTTAATTGCATTTTATCCAGAGGGTGGTTGGAAACCGAATGTTGCTTCAAACCAAGTAAAATCAAAGAGTGGAGCTCGCACTTAGTTTTGATCCTGCACCCTCCAATCCGTCCGCTTTTAGCGTTGTACCTTCGATGGCTAACGACAATCAGGCGTATAGGCTTGTTTATGCTACCTGATTGTACTCGCTTCGTAACACAAAAAACAGCGTAGAGCCCGAAAATTGTATGAGAATTTGCATATTAGCTTGAAGAACGAGAAGATTTTAAAGGAGAATCAGGAAAGTTTAGATACGATTAGGCTATTTTTTAAAAAAAATAGTTTGCCCAATGTTAAAAGATTTATCATTCATTCCAGACTCATTTTTGTATGAATCGGAGGCTGATAAATACCAGATATTGTGGATTGTATAAAAAGATAAAAGTACCAGTTTGCAAAAATAAATTTAAGATAAAATTCTTCTAATTAGATAATTAGAAAAAAAAAGGCTGTTTTTCAACAGCCCTTTTTTTTGAATTGATGTGAGATTACTTCTTGTATTTAGTAATTTTCTCAGCAGCCCAAGTTTCGAAACCGGCTTTCCAATCAGACCAAGCTTTAACGATTTCTTCGTTTTTAGTCATGAATTCAGCTCCTTTAGCTTTTTTCTCATCCCAGCTTTTCTGAGCTTCTTCAGTAGTTACTTTTTTGCTGGCAAGTTCATTCATCCAGGTTTCGTTTTCAGCCAAGAAAGCAGAAAATTCATTTACCAGATTAGTGTGAGCAGTTACTACACCATTTACTTCAGCATCTTTAGCAGCTACTTCAGCAGAATCAGTTGCCATCATTTTGGTTACAGCTTTTTCTCCTAAACCATTCATCAAATTGGTTTTCAAAGTGCTGTATTCAGCAGAAAGAGCAGCATTAGCAGACTGGATTTCAGTCAATTTAGCTTGCCATTCGCTGTTTTCAGTTTTCATGGATTCAACCAATTTTGGGTCAACTCCACTTTTGCAGGCAACCAGAACGATCATGGCTACGAGGGCGGTTAACATTTTTACTGTTTTCATTTTTTTTTGATGTTTAATGTGTGTTTTGTGGTGTAAAATTAGTAAAGTATTTCAATCTTTCCGATATTTTAATTTATCGAAACAAAATAATCATTCGCGCAATTCTTAGTCTGTTGCTTTTTTCTAATGAATTTATTCTACAATTCTGTGCGGCCAAATCGTATTGAGAATTCAGTCAATTCCAATCGGCTTATGGAATCAACCGTTCAGGTATTTTTAGGCTGTTTTTTCATCGAAAAATTAGTAATTTTATAGGGTGATTTATTTTTTGAGTAGAGCAATTAGTAAGGGAGAATAATTGAGCGAGTATCTTTTTCAAATGTGGTGTAACCGTGCTGGAATTAGGAAGTTTATCATAAGCACCCTCTGGGTTCTTTTGATAAGCATTGCTCATTATTTGCCTGCCCAGCTTGCAGTAAGTCCGGGTACAAGTGCTCCGCAAATTCTCAATATTTTGAATGGAGGAGGAATGGTGGTCAGCAATGTCACCATGAGTTGTCCGGATACAGCTAGGGCAACCTTTAATGGGAGTAGTTCAAATATCGGAGTTAACCAAGGTGTTCTACTTTCCACGGGTGATGTTCGGAATTCACCTGGTCCTAATCTTACCTCTTTTTCTGGAACCTGCCAATTACTACCTTCAGGTCGCCCTCCAGGGGATGCAGCCCTCACCAATATTCTCACTACCTTCTATGGACCTTCTCCGACACCTCTTACGCGCGATGCTTGTATCTTAGAGTTTGATGTGCAACCAGGATGTGATACCCTTCGGGTGAGTTTTGTTTTTGCTTCAGAAGAATATCCCGAGTATGTAGGTTCTGGGTTCAGTGATGCTTTTGGTATATTTGTATCTGGACCGGGCATTGCTGGTACCCCCAATATTGCCCTGTTACCGACCAATATTCCTTTTGCCAATCCACCTATATTGCTGAATTATGTGAATTCAGTAACCAATGCCGGGTTGTTCGTAAACAATACTGGGGGCTTGACGGTCGAGTATGATGGTTTCACTGTAAAACTTACTGCGAAAATATACATTCCCAATATTTGCGGTACTTATCATGTGAAGATAGCTCTAGCAGATGGATATGATTGCTTTTTGGATTCAGGGGTGTTTTTGGAGCAAGGTAGTATGTTTTGTACTTATAATTCTGTAGATGTAAGTACCACCGTACAAAATGCTCGCAGGAATTGTGCAAATGGCGTAGTACAGTTTCGTCGATTTGGCGATACCACAAGTGTTATGAATGTTCCCTACACAATTGCGGGTAGTGCAGTTAATGGGGTAGATTATCAGACGCTTTCGGGAACGCTGAATTTCGGAGCCAATATATCATCGGTAAATCTCAATATTATTCCGCTTTTGAATGGGAATCCGAATAGAGTAGATACTGTCCGGATTATTTATGCGAACAGTTTGTGCTCCATTCTTACTTATGATACGGCTATAGTTTACATTCGTCCCGCCAATTTGGCACAGGCCGGAAATGATACAACTATATGTCTTGGGCAAACAGCAAATTTAGGGACTAGCAATACTCCCGGGTATTCGTATTCCTGGTCTCCAAGTACTGGATTAAGCAGTACAATTATTTCCAACCCGGTATTGACCAGCACAGTTGCAGGAGTTTTCTCCTATGTTGTATCTCAGACAGACAATAATGGCTGTTTGAATCGGGATACGGTTTTGGTTACTGTGCAGGCATTAATTGGGAATAATACAATTGGAACGGCTCAAACGATTTGTACAGGCCAACCGCCCCTAGCCTTGAATGGGACAAATCCCAGTGGCGGAACAGGTACTTACACTTATCAATGGCAGAGTTCGGGCGACAATCTGAACTGGGGCAATGTTTCCGGTCAAACAGGAAGTGGATTTAGCCCAGGCTCATTAATTAACAGTATTTATTATCGACGGCAGGTGAATAGCGGAGCCTGCCTAGGAGTTAACTCAGGGTCAGTATTTATTTTGGTTCTTCCGTCTATAACTGGGAATAATATTGGAAGCAATCAAACCATTTGCTCAGGCTCTGTCCCTGTAGCGCTAGCCGGCACTACTCCTTTAGGAGGATCGGGTAGTTATACTTATGTATGGGAAACCAGTACCAATCAAAGTAGCTGGTCTTCTATTCCTGGAGCGGTCAACATAGGGTATTCACCTCCAATAACAACTCAATCGTTGTATTATCGAAGAGTTGCCAACTCTGCATCCTGCGTGAGTACCTCCAACTCTGCTTTGATAGCAGTGGATCAGGCGATTAGCTCCAATACCATAGGTTCTGCTCAAACTATATGTCAAGGAGATACACCAGCTGCTCTGACAGGTTCCAATCCGGCAGGGGGCACTGGCATCTACAATTTTCAATGGCAATCGAGTTTGGATATAATTACTTGGATCCCCATTACAGGAGCAACTCAAATAAATTATTCTCCTGGGGCATTGAGTTCAAGTGTTTACTTTAGGAGGATCGTTTCCTCGGGTGTTTGTGCTTCAAACACGAGTAGTTTATTGTTAATTGTTGCTCTTCCTGCCTTAGGGGGAAATACGATAGGTTCCACTCAAACGATCTGTTCTGGAACAACCCCAACAGCCTTAACCGGTAGCTTACCAATAGGGGGAGCAGGAACTTATTCCTACACATGGCAAAGTAGTGCGAACAATAGTACTTGGAGTAATTTACCTGGAGGGAATTCTCAAAATTATGGACTACTTCCCGCACTTACTTCTACTGTATTTATCAGACGATTAGTTGTTTCAGGTCCTTGTAATTCATCCAGTGCGAGTTTCGTGATTCAGGTAGTTGCCGGTATAAGTAATAATACGATTGGCAACAATCAGACCATTTGCGCTGGCAATAGTCCTTTGCTTTTCACAGGAAGTACTCCTGCTGGGGGCAATGGCCTATTTGCCTATCAGTGGGAAAGCAGCACCAATAATAGTTCTTGGACAAGTATTTCAGGTCAAACAGGGCAGAATTACCTCTCTGGGAATTTGAGTTCTACAATTTATTTAAGGCGCACAGTATCCTCTGGGGTATGCGGCTCGATTGCTGGGAATTCAATTTCGGTGGTAGTAGAAGAATCTATTGGTTCTAATATAATAGGAACCAGTCAGACTGTTTGTATCGGTTCCGTTCCCTCAGCTTTTGTGGGCTCAACTCCTACTGGAGGAAGTGGCTTGTACACTTATCTATGGTATTCTAGTACAGACAACCTGAATTGGAATCTGATATCAGGAGCTACCACCCAAAACTTCGCGCCCGGTGTAACTAATTTCCAGACCTTTTACCAGCGAGTAGTAAATGCAGGATTATGTTCTCCTTCTATTAGCAGTTCGATTACCATTTCAGCTCAGCCTTTGCCAGGGAATAATATAGTTGGTGCCTCTCAAACAATCTGTCAGGGATTTATCCCGCAGTTATTGACAGGAAGTGTGCCTTCAGGTGGGAGTGGTACTTATATTTATCAATGGCAGAGTAGTACCAATTTAATTAGTTGGGCAAATATTACAGGGGGAAATACAATTGATTATCAGCCACCTGCTCTATCAGGCATCACCTATTTCAGAAGAGTTGTCAATGCAGGGGCATGTCCAGCGCTGACGAGTTCAGAATTAATGATTGTTCTTGATCCTCCTGTAACGAATAACACGATTAGCGTTGGGCAAACTATTTGCCAAGGCGGAGTACCTGTTCAGATTACGGGTTCAAATCCGGGAGGAGGTAATGGTAGTTTTACTTATTTATGGCAAAGTAGTTTAAACAATTCCACTTGGGCAACGGTTTCAGCAGGTACAACGATTCATTTCACCCCAGACCCACTAAATGTAAACACCTATTTTCGGAGATGGGTCAATTCCGGGGCATGTAGCCTTTCGAGTAATAGTCATTCTGTAACGGTCAATCCAGGTTTGGGAGCCATTACCGTTGGTGCAAGTCAAACTATTTGTTTAGGTAGTTCTCCCACTCAGTTGACTGGTACTTTACCTACGGGAGGGTCAGGTGTGTATGCTTATCAATGGCAAAGTAGTTCGGATAATGTTTCCTGGGTTGATGTGATTGGGGCTAATGGTCAGAATTTTTCTCCATCTGCTCCAACAGGAAACATTTATTATCGTCGATTGGTCAGTTCGGGAGCATGTACCAATGTTGCTGGAAATATTGTGAGTGTAACGGTTGTGTTAATACCTTCGGATAATACAATTCAATCCTCTCAAACAATCTGTGGGGGTGATATCGTAAACCTCACAGGATCTTTACCCACAGGGGGAGTGGGGATATTTTCTTATGTTTGGGAGATCAGCAATAACAATAGTACTTGGTTTCCGGCAACGGGCGGCACTGGTCAGAATTTCACCAGCTCAGCCATCAATAGTTTGACTTATTTTAGACGAGTGCTTACTGCGCCTCCTTGTCCAGCCAGTAGTTCCTCATCTGTATCGATACAGCCACTACCCGCGATTGGGAATAACTCAGTTAACTCCTCTCAGACGATTTGTATTGGGGGGAGTCTGAGTATCTTGACAGGAACAGTACCCACAGGAGGAACAGGATCTTATACTTATACCTGGGAATCGTCTGTCGATGGGACCAATTGGGCTACGATTCCCTTTCAGACCGGATTAACTTATAATCCTGTAAGCATAACCCAAACAACCTATATTCGAAGGAGGGTG
>JBEIHC010000060.1:0-16784 GCA_040381555.1 Bacteroidia bacterium | reverse complement strand
CTGGCAAGCGTCCCTTGTCAAAAAAACCAATCCAACAATAACCACTCTGGCAAGCGTCCCTTGTCAAAAAGTCGCTTCAACAATAACCCCTCTGGCAAGCGTCCCTTGTCAAAAAAACCAATCCAACAATAACCACTCTGGCAAGCGTCCCTTGTCAAAAAAACCAATCCAACAATAACCACTCTGGCAAGCGTCCCTTGTCAAAAAGTCGATCCAACAATAACCCCTCTGGCAAGCGTCCCTTGTCTTGGCAAGCGTCCCTTGACTTGGCAAGCGTCCCTTGTCAAAAAGTCTCTCCAACAATAACCCCTCTTGTCCTTTACCATTCCAAATTTAAGATCATCTAATTCTTCGATTACCAACAAAGGGAGTTTGTTTAGAAGAGTAAATAGTCCTAATCAATACATCATATTTATATTTACTAAATCATCTCCTATCAAAAGAATAGCAAAGTAATTTTAGCAAAACCCAAGTCTATGAAAATGGGTTAATCTGGTATTTTCTTGATTCACTGATCGGAATAGGAAATTGAATTCCTGTACATCCTATCTTTGTAACAGAAAAATGAACGGAAAATTATCTAAGTCCAGAAACCAAATTGCAGACAGTAAGATATACTCTCGACTGATTGTCGTTGGTGTGCTGGCATTATTTCTGACTATTCTAATTCGCACAGCGTGGATAAGTGATGACGCATTTATTACGCTGAGAACTTTAGATAATTTCGTCAATGGTCTGGGACTTACCTGGAATCCACCATACCGGGTTCAGGCATTTACCCACCCCCTATGGTTATTTGTCCTAAGTCCTTTTTACTATTTCACCAGGGAACCTTTCTACACTACTTTATTTGTTTCAATTGTATTGTCTTTTTCTGCTGTGCTGATAATGGCAGCAAAAATTCGCCTGGGAGGATTTCAAACAATCTTGGCCTTATTAATCCTTTGCTGCTCCAAAGCTTTTACTGATTTTGCTACCTCCGGATTAGAAAATCCATTAGTATATTTCTTGAGTGTGTTATTTGTGCTGGAGTACAAAAACCCTCATTTTACTTTCAGAGGGCTATTGATTCAATCATTTGTTTGCTCTCTGATTCTGATTACTCGTCAAGACTTAGGTTTGATATTTATTCCTGCCCTATTGTATACTGCTCTTCGATATCGAAAATGGATAGGGCTATTTGCCTTGGGAAGTGGTTTGCTACCATGGTTGGGTTGGATCACATTTTCCATATTTTATTTCGGTTTTCCGGTACCCAACACAGCTTATGCTAAATTACAAACCGGCATCCCAGAAGCAGAAATTATTGGGCAAGGAATTTTATATTACCTCAATAGTTTTCAAACAGATCCTATTACGCTTATTACTATTGCTATTTTGCTTATTATCTTTTTCAGGAGCGGACGCAAAAGATGGATGGTGATAGCAGGCTCTACAATACTTTACTTGCTATATATCCTTCAAATTGGGGGAGATTTTATGAGTGGTCGCTTTTTTGCCATTCCATTGTTTGTATTAGTGTTGGGGTTGAACGCTATCCCTTTGCAGAGAAATCTGACTCTTCGAATTACCCTCATAACCCTTATTGCCGGTGTCGGCATGTTTTCCCCGTTCTCACCGGTTCTTTCTGGAAAATCTTACCGGCAGAAAGATACCCTCCCGAGTTTAATGGATGCCTCCGGAATTGTAGATGAAAGAGGTTTTTATTATGATGGTACTGGATTACTAACCCGAAGTAGAAATAACCGACAGGTAAAGCATATTGATGCCGATAGAGGAAAATTATCCAAAGAAGTACGACAAAAAATAAATATCAATGGCGCAGTTGGAATGTTGGGATACTATGCAGGGCCAAAGGTATATGTGATTGACTATTACGGTTTGGGAGACCCGATACTCTCACGACTTCCCGTAGTGGCGAGAGACTCGCAGTTTTTAACTTTTTATCGGAATCTGTTTAAATCGGAGAGTCCATATCCTTGGAGAGTTGGACATTTTAGAAGAGCCATTCCTGCGGGCTATATTTCTACCTTGCTCTCCAATAACAATCAATTTGAATCGGAAGAAATTCGACAAGCTTGGCAAATACTCTATCCGGTAATGACTGAGCCCCTGTTTTCGGAAACCCGGTTAAAAGCGCTCAGTGAGTTAATTTTTGAAAAGAATTTTCATTTATTTCAGAATCGAGAAAGAACCGCTTGGCAGGAACCTCCCTATTCGGAGATACTGGATCAGGATAGTTTATGTGTTAGTACTTTATATTTGACTGCCAATCTTGATTTTGTGCAGGGTAATCCTCTATTGGCCTATCAAAAGCTTAAACGAGTAAGGGAAATATCCCCTTATTTTGTCTCTGCCAACCAAAAGGATTTTGCCAATGCTTGGTATGCTTTGGCAATGCGATTTTCTGAACTCAAGAGATTTTCACTTTCCTTGGAATGTGCCCTCTTAGCAGAAAAAATGGGTATTCCCTTGCAAGAAGAAACCAGAAAAGAATTAGAAGAAAATGCAGAAATGGAAACACTCTTTCATCCAGAACGAACGAAAGGTATCCAATAATTGTAAGTCATATTCATTATTGCCAACAGAAAAATTACTTTGTCCTTTAGATTAAGATTAATTTTGAGGTGACATGCTCAAAGCAAGAAATTCTTGGTTACAAAACATTTCCCTAGTGATTCATTCATTACAGGGAGGATTGCGGTTAACTTGGCAACATTTTCGAAAAGGTTTTAAGCGACACAAGCCATTAGGTATTGCCTCAGAAAATTATTTTCATCAGGCCGGCGGAAGTGTAACCATTCAATACCCAACTGAGCAATTTCCAGTTCCAGACCAAGGGCGGTACCGCTTGCACATGGAAACGGAAGATTGTATTGTATGTGACCAATGTGCCCGGATTTGCCCGGTAGATTGTATCACCATAGAGGGGGTAAAAACAAGTGATGACCTTGGACTTACCTCTGATGGTTCTAAAAAGAAATTATACCTCCCGACCTTTGATATCGATATGGCTAAATGCTGTTACTGTGGCTTATGTACTACGGTCTGCCCAACAGAATGCCTAACCATGACGAAGGTATATGATTTCAGTGAAACTGATCGAGATGCTTTCATTTATCATTATGGAAATCTGAATCCAGAGCAAACCATAGTAAAACAAAAAGAGTGGGAACAGCTGGAGGCAGCGCGCAAAGCTGCTAAAGCAAATCCTACTCCTAATCCAATAGCATGAACATTTTGGAAATCATATTCTGGATATTTGGCTTGGGAATACTTGCAGGAGCGGGTCTGGTTGCCTACAGTGGGAACTTAATCCATGCTGCTGGCGGGCTTTTTCTCACCTTGTTTTCAATTGCCGGCATTTTTGTTCTGAGCGGAGCAGATTTCCTTGGCATCGTTCAGTTAATCGTTTATGTTGGGGGGATTTTAATCCTTATTCTTTTTGGAGTAATGCTCTCTCGGAAAAATTCTGGAGAGGTAATTGCCCCTGGAAGAATCAACAGTGGTTTGAGTTTAGCTATTGGTATTCTTTTGGCGGGTTTAATGCTGGCCATTCTAATACCCGGGGAATATGAACAAAGTTTCCCTGAAAACGCTCCTATCCATACCAACGGAAGTACTGCCAGCATTGGAGTTCAACTATTAACACACTACCTGCTTCCTTTCGAGTTTGTATCTTTTTTACTCCTTACTACTCTGGTAGGCTCTGCTTGGCTCGCTAGAAGAAAACCTGCTCAACCCAGAGACCTCCTCCAATCAGAATCCCCTCAATCCAACACCTAAAGGAAAATGGAAAGTTACGGATCGATAACAGGATTAAATCTCATAGGCATCTTAGCCGGGGCAGGAATATTTGGGGGAATTGCTCTATACGCACTAGCAGCAGTCTATGCCGAAAGAAAAGTTTCTGCTTTTATCCAAGATCGTTTAGGCCCCATGGAAACCGGTCCTAAGGGGCTATTTCAGACCGCTGCAGACATAATTAAATTATTGCTTAAAGAGCATATCGTTCCAACCGCAGCAGATAAAATCCTATTTGCACTTGCGCCCTTGATTGTATTCCTTTCTGTTTTCGCAGGGTTTAGTGCCATTCCTTTTGCTCCAGAACTTGTTACAGCTCCTTTGAATGCCGGACTCTTATTTATTGTCGCAATTATATCCATTGAATTAGTGGGTATTTTGATGGCAGGTTGGGGCTCCAATAATAAATATGCTTTAATGGGTGCAGTACGAGCTGTTTCTCAAATCATCTCCTATGAAATACCTGCAGCCTTAGCCTTACTGGCAGCCGTAGTTATGACAGGGTCTTTGGATTTACAAGTCATTGGTGGGGCACAATCAGGACCTTTGGGATTACTGGAATGGAATGCCTTCAAATACCCTCATCTGTTTTTAGCATTCCTTATTTACTTTACGACCATCTTGGCAGAAACCAATCGGGCTCCTTTTGACCTTGCTGAAGCGGAATCTGAATTAATCGCAGGTTTTCACACAGAATATTCTGGATTTCGATTTGCCCTCTTTATGCTGGCCGAATATGCCAATATGCTTTTGCTTTCTCTTTTAGCTGTCATCGTATTCTGGGGTGCAGGCAATAGTCCTATTCCTAACATACTTGGAGTAAATCTACATCAATGGACTCAAGGAGATTCAGGCTCAATAAGTGGATGGCTTTGGAGCATTTTCTGGTTACTCTCTAAAAGCCTCTTTCTGGTCGTTGTTATGATGTGGCTCAGATGGACCCTACCTCGAGTTCGTCCCGACCAATTACTAGTCATCTGCTGGAAATATCTTGTACCCTGCAGTTTGGTTTTAATTGGAATATCTGCCGTCTGGCAATTAATAAGAATTTATACTTAAGATTTTTTTTAACTTCCAGATTGGCCCAATATTAGATCAAACTTTACGGATAAGTTTACCCTCTCAATTCATGGTAAACTCTGGAAAACGCAAATTACGAGCATCAAAAACCATCAATGCGTGTTTTTCAAAAGTTAGGAAAGGAGCTAAGGGCAGCGATTTCAATAGAGAGGACAATTCAGAGGGTGTTTCCGCTACCAATGTTATCCAACCCTGACTTCTGTCCTTTGCTACTGCGTAAGATAAGATTTTTCCCTCTGATATTAAGGTATTCACTCTATCTCTATGTTCCGGAATTTTAGAGGCAATATCGCTTCCTAGAATTTCCGGTAATACAAACCGAACCATGTATAATTCCATATCGCCAAAGAAACAAATTTTCAAGATTCAACAAGTGCTAGGGTTAGAAAAATTCCAATAAATCGAGAATATGAGTCGGAAGTAGGGCTACTAAAAATAAAATTATTCTTAAAAATCTCCTAACCTGCTGGAAATACCCATAGAAACCTACCCAATATCAGCCGCTCAAATGAACCATCTGCCAAGAAGCTGAGGAAATATGGCTTAAGTAATTAGGGATAGTCGTAAATTTGAGGCCTCGGGATTCGAATGAATTCCGATAAATATCAGAATTTATGTTAAATCTAGTATTATTTGGGCCTCCGGGTGCCGGAAAAGGGACTCAATCCGGGATGATTATCGACAAATACGGATTGGTACATCTCTCCACTGGAGACCTACTTCGATCCGAAATAGCTGCTGGTTCCAAACTGGGATTAGAAGCGAAACGCTTAATGGATCAAGGCATATTGGTACCAGATGCGGTAGTAGTGGGGATGATTGCCTCACGCATCGAAGCCGCCCCTGATGCCAAGGGATTTATATTTGATGGATTTCCCCGTACCATCGCTCAAGCAGAGGCCTTGGATACTATGCTGGCCGATAAGGGTACCAGCATTTCCTGCATGATTAGTCTAATTGTTCCTGAAGGCGAACTTCGTAAAAGACTGATAATCAGAGGACAGGAAACAGGTCGGACAGACGACAATGAAGAAACGATCAATAAGAGAATTAAAGAATACATCGAAAAGACTACTCCTGTCGCTGGATACTATGAGTCAAAAGAAAAACTCAATAGCATAGAAGGAGTAGGAAGTGTTGAGGATATTTTCAGTCGGATTTGTTCCGTATTGAATGAACAGGGGGGTAATTAAGCTACATGCAATCTTTTGTTGATTATGTAAAAATATACTTCCGTAGTGGGCATGGTGGACCTGGCATCGTTTCTTGGCGCCGGGAAAAATTCGTTCAAATGGGTGGTCCGTGGGGCGGAAACGGTGGCAGAGGCGGGCACATTATTTTAGAAGGAGACCCTCAGTATTGGACACTCCTGGATTTAAAATATCGCAAACACATTCATGCAGATGCAGGAGAACCTGGAGGAAAAAACAATAAACAAGGAAAGGACGGAACCGATATAACCCTAAAAGTACCTCTGGGTACTTTAGCCAAAGATGCAGAAACTGGGGAACACTTAGCAGAAATCACAGAAGCTGGGCAAAGAGTTATATTGCTCCATGGAGGAAAAGGAGGGTTGGGAAATACCGCCTTTAAATCTGCAACCCGACAAGCGCCAGATTTTGCTCAACCCGGCGAAGAATGTGAAGAAAGAGCAGTAATCCTCGAGTTAAAGCTACTCGCAGATGTTGGATTAGTCGGATTTCCAAATGCAGGAAAATCTACTCTGTTGGCAGCATTGACAGCAGCAAAACCTGAAATTGCAGACTATCCTTTTACAACCTTAGTTCCTAACTTAGGTATCGTCAGGCATCGAGATTTTCAATCATTTGTGATGGCAGACATTCCCGGAATCATTGAAGGGGCAGCAGAAGGAAAAGGATTAGGTACCCAATTTCTTCGCCATATTGAAAGAAATGCAGTTTTGCTGTTTCTGATTCCCTCCGATGCGGAGTCAATCTCTGGAAATCTCAGAATTCTGTTACGGGAATTGGAGCAACATGAGCCAGAATTAATTCACAAGGCTAGAATTGTGGCGGTATCAAAATCAGATTTGGCCGATACTGCACGCCGAAAGGAAATCAAAAAACAACTCAAAGGCATAGAATATGTGTTAATTTCAGGCGTAAGTGGAGAAGGGTTACAAGCTTTGAAAGATCAGCTTTGGACAAAGCTTAACATGGAAAAAGATCACAAATAAAATGCTGCCAATTGCCTCCAAAGCTGGCTTACTCTTTTTCTGTCTATATTCAGGATTTAGTAGAATCAACTGGCTGAATCGGAGCAGGGATAGAGGAAGATTGTTGCAGGAATTGGTCTTAATTGCCCATCGATCAGTACCTTTAGTCATGCTAATCGGACTATTTGCAGGAGCCATTATCGCCTGGCAGGCAGCTTATCAATTCCGAGGCTTAGTAAGCCTAAATCTTTTAGGAGGACAGTCGGCAAGGATTATTGTCATGGAAATGGCTCCCGTAATGACAGCTATGGTTATTGCAGGTAGAATTGTGGCTCCCTTTTCCTCTTCTTTGGCGTCCAAAATCAATTCCGGACAGGCAGATGCGCTTTCCACTTTAGGTATTGACCCTTGGAGGATTTTCTTTATGCCCCATCAATTAGCCTTGACACTCTCACTGCCTTTGCTCTCAATTTTCTCAAATGCCACCGGAATCATCGGTTGTTGGTATGTTTCTGAATTTTTTCTTGACATTCCTGGAGAAACTTTTTGGACCTCAATTCAAGATTTCTTCAACCCCATTGACCTAGTGGGTGGATTAATTAAATCCCTCTGCTTTGGACTATTTATGGGCATGATTAGCGGTTATTGTGGATTTTACTCGGGTTATGGTAGTATTGGAATACGCGATGCAGGTACCCGCGCATTTGTTTATTCTGCCTTAATGATACTCACGACAGACTTCTGGTTGTGGTTTTTATTATACTAAACTGGTACTTTGATGTAATCAGTGTTTTGAGATGACTAAATAAATTTCTAAGTTTGAACTCATTTTCAGGCCCTATAAGGAAAAATGACAAGCCTAATGCATAGCCTTTTGATACGATGGATTTCGGCCCTGATGTTTGTACTTTGTACGGTTACAGCCGTTCATGCCCAAAAAGATAGGGATAAAATATCCAGAAAGGATAAAACCCTAGAAGAACAGGCCAATCTGCTGTACGAAACACTCAAATACAAACTTGCAGAACAAGCCTACCGTGATTTACTGCAAAGAAATCCGGAAAACTTTCTTGCCCTATACCGCATTGCCCGTTGCAATGGGTTTCTAGGTAGAAATGAAGAAGCAATTAATTGGTTCAAAGAAGCCTACAGAGTAGATCCCAATAAAAACGATACCATCCTTTGGCATCTGGGATACCTTTATAAGCTCCAAACCAATTATGATACAGCCAAGTATTACTATACTCGCTTCCTCTCTGTATGGCCCAATCGAAATGATGAATATGGGCTGCAAGCAGCCCGTGATATTGCTTCCAGTGACTGGGCTATCAAAGAATTACAAAAAGAACCTCGATTTGCTATCCGAAACTTAAAATTTAACAGCAACAGTATTGACATGTTCCCAGCAATCTGGGTTTATAATCGAGATTCTAGCATAGTATTTACTTCGCACCGGTCTGGATCTACCGGCTCTAAAGAATATCAAGGCCTCGATGTAGATGCCTATTCAGATCTATGGGTGGTTAAAAGAACCCCAAAAGGCACTTTTACTGAGCCTTTGCAACTTCCCGGATCCATCAACTCTAAAATGAATGATGGTACTTCCTGCTTTACTCCGGATGGGAAAAAAATGTATTTCTCCATCTGTGATTTAAGCTGTAGTATCTACGAATCTGTCTATAATCCTGAAGCCAGGGAATGGGGTGAACCCAAACTTGTACTAGGTATAAATGGAAGAAGAGAAACACTTGAGGATGGTAGAGGGAAAGTACAAGCCAAAACAACCTACGACAAAGACCCTTGGCTCACTCCAGATGGCAAGATTATGTTCTTTACTTCTGATAGAGAAGGAGGATATGGCAAATTAGATATCTGGTATTCTCTGAAAGATGGAGAAAATTGGACAACCCCAATTAATGCCGGTGCAAAAATCAATACCCCTTTCTCTGAAATCAAACCTGTAATAGGCAGAGATGGCAATCTTTATTACTCTTCTAATGGTTTACTTGGATTTGGTGGTTATGATATTTACAAAGCACCCGGTAGTTTAGGAAAATGGAACACGCCCTTAAACATGGGTACCCCTATCAATTCCAGTGCAGATGATGCTGGACTGGTTTGGGTACAAGAAGAATTTGGCGGATACTTTTGCTCCAATCGTTCGGGTGGGGTTGGTCAGTTTGATATTTATGATTTTAATCTTATTCCTACCCCAATTTATAAAGTGACCGTTCACGGCCAAATTAGAGATAAGGCAACGCAGGTAGCCATTCCATTTGCCAATGCCATCTTATTTGAAGATGATGGCAAAGGGAATATTACCCCTCTGGATACTTTCCGCACAGATCAAAATGGGGTATACAACTTTACCCTCGCTGTAGGCAAAAGTTATATTGTAATGGGTAATGCCAAGGAATATCTGGCCAACGAGGTAGCATTCAATACCTATAGCATTAATCGTGATACCGATTTAGAATATGATATTGATGTATTGTTGGAGCGCATCGAACTAGACAAACCAATTGTATTGCAAAATATCTATTATGATTTTGACAAAGCGGATTTAAGACCAGAATCGGTGGCAGAATTAGATCGCTTAGTGAAAATTATGCGTGACAATCCTCAGATTACGATTGAGATTGGATCTCATACCGATTCTAATGGTACGGAACCTTATAATATTGAGCTCTCTCAGAGACGGGCTAAATCTGTTGTAGATTATTTATTAGCCAAAACAGTTGCTAAAGATCGATTGAGTTACTTCGGTTTTGGAGAATCCCGTTTATTAATTTATCCTGAAATGTCTGACATGGATGAACAAATTAATCGCCGGACGGAGTTTAGGATTAAATCCTTTGATTATGCTCCACCCATGAACATGCAATAAGAAACTTAAAAAACAGGCACCTTCTAGGTGCCTGTTTAATTTTATACCCCTATGAATTCTGATAGATATCATCAAAGAGGTGTTTCTTCCGGAAAAGAAGATGTACACGCGGCCATAGCAGGAATAGATAAAGGGATTGTGCCGGGAGCATTCTGTAAAATTCTTCCTGACCTGATTGCTCATAACCCAAACGATGCCTTGATTATCCATGCAGATGGTGCAGGTACTAAATCAGCACTTGCCTACCTATACTGGAAAGAAACTGGAGACCTAGCTGTATGGGAAGGAATAGCTCAAGACGCATTGGTCATGAACACAGACGATGTCGCTTGTGCAGGTGCTGTAAAGGATATGGTAGTCTCCTCTACCATAGGGCGCAATAAAAAACTGATTCCCGGGGAAGTAATAAAAGCACTTATTCAAGGTACAGAAAAATTCCTAGACGAAATGCGGACCTTAGGATTATCTATCTGGAGTGGCGGGGGGGAAACTGCAGACATGGGCGATCTTATCCGCACTGTGGTAGTGGATTCTACTTTGGCATGCCGTATTCCCCGAAATGAAATAATTGATAACCACCGCATCTGCTCAGATCTGGTAGTGATTAGCTTCGCCAGTTTCGGACAGGCTACCTATGAACAGCAATATAATAGTGGCATTGGGAGTAACGGACTAACCGCGGCCAGGCATGAAATATTTGCCCCTGAATACCGTACCCTATATCCAGAAACCATTGAACCTTCTACCCCCGAAAATTTAGTGTACTGCGGTAATTGGAAGGTAACGGATAAGGTTCCAGGACATTCCCTAAATATGGGTCAAATGGTTTTAAGCCCCACACGCACCTATCTACCTTTAATCGCCAAAATATTTTCTGAATGTCGCCCAATTATTAAAGGCATGATACACAATAGCGGAGGAGGACAAACAAAATGTCTGCACTTTTTACAAGAGGTTAAGGTTATCAAAAACAATTTGAAAGAAGCACCCTTCCTCTTTCAAGAAATTCAAAGACTATCCAATACCCCATGGGCGGAAATGTATAAAACCTATAATATGGGATATCGACTTGAAACCTATGTGGAGGAAAAATATGCATCTACAATTATTGATATTTCTAAATCCTTTGGAATAGAAGCGAATATAAGTGGACATACAGAAAAATACGCAGGTAAGGCCCTTGATATTATTTTACCGAATCAAGAGATACTTTCTTATAGTTGATTAGATTGACAGAAACTTGGCTTATCTCAAGCATAAAAATAATACAATAAAAATTAACCCAAAAAACCCATTCGTCGGGGTTTAATTAATAAATTGCCTCTATGATTACTGTCTATTCAGCATCTGCAGGCTCGGGAAAAACATATACCTTAACTCGAGAATATCTGCAATTAGCCTTAGGTCCTGGATATAAATTTGCCTATCGACATATTCTCGCTGTGACCTTTACCAACAAGGCTACAGGAGAAATGAAAACCAGGATTATTAAAGAATTATCTGCTATACAAAAAGGCAAACATTCGCCAATGGCGCAGGAAATCTGCCTCCTGCTAAATGTTTCGTTTGAAGTCTTAATGCATAGAGCAGGCACCGTCCTGAGCGGCATACTGCATAATTATTCGTCCTTTGCAATATCTACAATCGATTCATTCTTCCAAAAAATTGTCCGAAACTTCACACGAGAAGCAGGACTTCAGACTGGATATAAAATTGAGTTGGATGTAAATTATGTATTAGAAGCAGTAACCCATCAAGTACTGGGGAAAATTGGTAGCCCAGGAAATTCGGAATTAGATCAATGGATAATCCGAATAGCTGAAGAAAAAGTAGAGCAAGGAGAAAAATGGGATTTTCGCCAAGAAATGATCGCCTTGGGTAAAGAACTGTTTCGGGAATCCCTAATGAGAAAAGAGGATGCCTTGGAACAGCTTCATGTGCATTCCGAAGAATTTAAACACAATAAAAACAAGCTAAACTCAGACATTGCATTTCGAAAAAACAAAGCAAAACAATCAGCAAGCCAAATTCTAAATAACCTTACAAAGGAAGGAATTGCTGCCTCTGAATTTTCTAATTTCGGAAGAGGTTCGCTGGTGGATTACCTAATAGCAATTTCTGAGGGTAAAATTGAACTGCCAGGACCACGCGCTTTACAAATGATTGAGGACCCTGAAAAATGCTTCGCAAAATCCAATAAGAAAAGAAGTGAGTTCATTACAATTATTCAAAACAAACTTCAACCAGACATTAAACAATTAGTGGAGTGGCTGGAAATAAATATAAAATTTTACAAAGCTGCGATTGAAATCGTTAAAAACTTAAACATACTGGGTTTAATTGGATCTATTCGAGAAGAATTAAAAATATTCCGTGAACAAGAAAATGTGCTGCTTCTACCTGATACAACATTGCTATTATTCAAAATAATGCAGAATAATGACGCATCGTTTATTTATGAGAAAGCAGGAAATTATTATAAGAATTATTTGATTGATGAATTTCAGGATACCTCCAAAACGCAATGGGAAAACTTTAAACCGCTTATTATTAATAGTCTCGCGTCTGGAGAAAAAAATCTAATTGTAGGCGACATTAAACAATCCATTTATCGATGGAGAGATGGAGACTGGAGATTACTATATGGAGAATTTAAATCTGGAATCCATGCAGAATTAATTCAAAATAAAACACTAGAATACAATTACAGAAGCTTACCTATAATAATTGAATCGAATAATTCATTATTTAAAAATCTTCCTTGGGTTACAGCAAATGAACTCAATCAAAGAATCCCTGATTCTGAAAAAAACAAAAATATATGGATTGAACAAATTAAAGGACTCTATCAGGATTCTAATCAGAAAGTACCAGAGACAAATAAAATTGTACATTCCGGGTACTATAACATCCACTGTTTTGAAATAAAAGATTTAAAACAACAAAACCATAATGCAGCTGAAGAAGAAGAAGAAAATCCAACATGGAAATCACTGGCATTAGAAAATCTATACCTTAAAATAACTGAATTTCAGAACCATGGATTCCCCTTGTCATCTATGGCCATACTCGTGAGAACCAAGAAGGAAGGAACAGAAATCCTAAATTACCTGATGGAAGGAGATTCTGGAAGAAATACAATCCCAGTTACCACATCAGAAGCTCTAACGCTCGAATCTGGAAAATCAGTTCAGCTACTAATCCAGGCACTAAAATTTCTCCTCAATGATAAGGATCAGCCGGCCAAAGCGGCACTGAGTATTCTGTGGAAATACGAAAAAAAGGAAAACGAATGGACAAGGGATTGGATGAACCAATCTATAAATTTAATTCCAGAAGAACTGCTCAATAGTATTTACCGAACTCAGTTAAAAAAACTACCTTTATTTGAATTAGTAAATGAATTAATTCGAATCTTCAAACTTAACGATGCCGAATGGGAATCTGAGACAGGCTTTATCACTGGATTCTTAGATGCGGTTTTAGAATTTCTAAAAGAGGACAATCCTGATCCAGATAGATTCGTAGAATGGTGGGAATATTTCGGTAGAATAAGACCCATACAAATGTCTGACACGAATCAATCAATAAAAATACTAACTATCCATAAATCCAAAGGATTAGAATTTCCTATCGTCTTAATTCCTTTTTGCGATTGGGACATTCTGCCCAGAGCGAATAGAAGTCCTTGGCTATGGTGCAATCCCAGAAAGAATGGAGTGAATGAAATGGAACTTGCACCCGTTAAATTTAGCAGTAAATTGTCGGAGTCTGCACTATCAGAAAACTACTTTGAAGAAATGCAGCTAAACTTTGCAGACAGTCTAAATCTAATTTATGTAGCATATACCCGTCCAATTCAAGCTCTATGGGTAGGACTACCAGTTCATCGCAATAAAGAAGGAGATCTTTCAATGGGTAGAATTTCTTCCCATATTTATCAGGCACTAGAAATTGGCGCTAACAATACCAGCCTTATTAGTCAGACAGAAAATGAGTTTATTGCAGGGGCATTAACAGAGATTACAATTCCACAGGAACAAATAGAATATAAAAGCCAAAAGATATCACTCCGTTCGACTATTTGGATGGATAGGCTCCAAGTGAAGAAAATTGCTAGAAAAATACCCGTTCAACCTAAAGAAAACAAAAAAGCAGAGTATGGTATTATACTCCATGCATTGCTTGCACAAATAAAACACCAGAAGGACTCAAAAATAGCCATTCAAAAGTTAATTTTCGAAGGTCATATTACTGCAAGTGAGGAAACTATTATTCAAAAAAAACTAAATGCATTATTTGAGCATCCACAAATCAAGGAATGGTTTTCAGGCAAATATGAAGTACGAACGGAGGTAGATATTTTAGAATCAAATGGAAATATTAGTAGGCCAGATCGAATCATGTTTGGAGATGACAAGATAATTCTAATTGATTTTAAAACCGGGAAAATGAGAAATTCGGATAGAGAACAATTATTAGGCTATGTGGCATTACTCCAGCAAATGAACTACACTGGAATTGAAGCCTGGTTAATATATCTTCCCTCGTCTAATCCTGAATTAATAAAGGTAATCTAAAAATGAAAAATTATAGTAGTAATTATTTTCTCGAAGGACTTGCGACAAAAGTATTAACCGAATATGGACAAGATTTATCGCACCTGAATATTATCTTTCCTAATCAACGCTCGGCTGTACTTTTTACAAACTATTTATCTAGAAAAGCAGGGAAAACAATCTGGAGTCCAAAATTATTTTCCATTTCAGCATTTATTCAAAGTTGTAGTCCCTTAATCATTCCAGATCGACTAACGCTACTTTCTGAATTGCACCAATGTTGGGAAAAAATATCAGATCAAAAAGAAAGTTTTGGAAAATTTTATTTTTGGGGCGAACTTATATTAAAGGATTTTAATGAGATAGATAGATGGATGGGGAATTCTAATTTGCTATTTAAAAATCTAAAAGATCAAAAGGAAATTGAAGATTTTTTTGGAGGGATGGATGAAAATGAGCTAACCGCACTCAAGAGTTTCTGGAATTCAATTCATACAGAAAATTCGAATGAAAAAAGCAGTTTTACTTATTTCTGGGAAGTATTAGGACAATTATATCAGGTGTATAAAACCACCTTGTTGAGCAAAAATTTAGCCTATGAAGGACTTCTATATAGGGAAGTTGCAGAGAAGGAAATCCCCTATTCAGAAATATCTGAATCGTATATTTTTGCTGGATTTAATTTACTCAGCACCAGTGAAGAATACATTATCAAGAAATATATCCAAGAGAAAAATGCAACGAGTATTTGGGACATTGATTCATGGTATCTGAACCAAGCAGATCAGGAAGCAGGACAGTTCTTACGGAAATATAAAGAGGACATATCCTTCAAATCACATTTTCCACCGGCAATTCCATCCGGAATTGAATCTGCGAAGAAAATTTATCAGATTCCCTTGCCATCCAAAACAGAACAATGTATGGCTGCCGGAAAATTAATCGAGCAATTAATTGAAGTAGAAGGAATTCCTGAGGAAGAAATCGCAATCATTCTTCCTGCTGAAGACTTACTATTTCCTCTATTAAATGCTTTACCTAAGGCTGTCAAAAAAATAAATATCACTATGGGGTATCCATTAAAACATACCCCATGGTTTAGTTTGGTTGAATATTTAATTCAACTACAAGAGAACATTTCAGACTCTAAAGAAAGAGAATTTTGGCACCTGCCTGTATTAGGTTTACTTCGCCATCCTCTTATTTCGGATGAGACTTCTATTAAATTAGCAGAAAATCTAAAAGAAATAAATCGGATTAGAATTTCACAAGATGATCTGAGCATACTATTCGATTCGCCTCAGGCAGCATTATGGCAATTAATTTTCAATCCTTGCTCGGAAAAGAAATTCCCCCAACACTTATTGAATATCATCCAATGGCTCGCTGAGAATTTCGAGACGGAAACAGATTTTTATGATATCAATCAAGATTTTTCCTATCAACTCTATACACAAATTAATCGGTTAAATGATTTAATTCAGGAGGAATCTACCCAAACAGAGGATGTTGGCTGGTATCCGCTTTTTAGCCAGGTATTGAGTCAGGTAAAACTTCCATTTTCTGGAGAGCCATTAGAAGGTTTACAGATTATGGGTGTATTGGAAAGTAGAAACTTAGATTACCAAAAAGTGATTATCCTATCAATGGAGGAGGGTAGTTTTCCCCCTACCCCAGATGGAAGTTCTTTTATTCCCCAAAATTTACGCAAAGCTTTCGGATTGCCCTTGCCAGATGTTCAGGATGCCTCGTATGCCTATTACTTTTATCGATTGTTGCATCAGGTAACAGAACTCTATTTATTTTACACACCAGGATCAGAAGGGTTAAAGGGGGGAGAAAAAAGTCGATACATCTTGCAACTAGAAAATGAATTACCTTCTCTAATTGCAGAGACAATTCAAATCAGAAGTTCAGTCGAATCAAAAATACACACTCCCCCAACAATTCGATATTCAGACCATCCTGAATTAATTGAATCATTAAGGGCGATTTATAAAAAAGGAATTTCCCCCTCAGCCATTAATCAATTACTAGATTGTCAATTAAAATTTGCCTATAAATATTTGCTCAAATTAACAGAACCCACCCAAATTGCTGAAGAGATAGACCCAGCACAAATCGGGTCCATTCTACATAAAGCTATGGAATTACTATATGAGAATATACCTAGGGATAAATCTGGTAAAACTCTTGTAAATGCTGAACGACTGGAAAGTATTCGCCCACAAATTGAAATTTGCATAGCAGGGGCATTTAAATCAGAAGTCTTCAATGG
>JBEIHC010000059.1:0-17768 GCA_040381555.1 Bacteroidia bacterium | reverse complement strand
TCGGCTCAGGCTACGACTTCGCCTTAGCTCCACGCCCCCCAGAGGGAATTAACACTCTACTCAAAGAAATGAAATATTGTCTATCTTTAAGACGTACTAAGAATGGGGAGCAGACACAACCTTGGCAATCTATTGGGTGCAGAGCCACTTGCGTGCTGCACCCGATAATTTATTTCTGCCAGCCTGTGGGGGAGAGAAATAGGGTTTCGCCGGGCTTAATTGAAACGGAAAAAGTATCGGCCTTAGACTGGACTCCTTTCCAATTGAGGATAAGTTGGTGACTACCTGCTTGCACAGGAATTCGTTTCATCAACACTTCATAAGGCAGGGTTTGCCAATGCCGGGTATCCGCTTTTTCAGATATGGCTCCAGCCAATCCTACAATTGCTCCCAAGGTTTGATCTTGCTCACGCAATGCCATCTCAATTCCTTTTTTTACCGCTAATCGCATTAAGGAATTTCCTAACTCCCTTGCCTTACGATCTTCTAATGACTGAAAGGCAATTGCATTGACATTTTCGACAACTGCCAACGGAAATACTTGACCTCCCATGGTCAACTCTAGTTGATCATATCGCTTATCTCTTGTTACATATTTAGGAAAAGCGATTCGCAAAGATTGAACTCTTCCCAGTGCACTTTTTTCCTCTGAAGAAGAAGGCATCATAAATGGAAAATTCAGTGTCCCAGATTCATCTGTAAAGTTAACCACACCTCCGGCTCCCTGAACCATAAAAAAACTCAAACTATTCTCTGCTTTTACAGGTCCTAAGCCATGGTTGACGAGAATAATAATCTCGGCAGAGCGAAGCGTATCAGGGTTCCACTGAATTCCCCATTCCTTTTCATATCGATCTAATTCATCTAAGAATCCGTTCTTCCTAGCTGTGCGAAGAATATCTTCTTTTAATGATTGAGGAGCTTCTGTGTCAAATTGTTTTTTTGCCACCTCCTGATAACAATTATAAGCATTTCGGTATGCAATAAAGGCATCATTAGAATTGCCCATGGCTTCATAAATCATTCCCGATAGCATCAGAACAAAAGCATCACAGGAATAGCGATTCTTACCTTTGTATTTATCTTCCAACTCCTGCATCCGCAATTGAATCCTACGACATTCTACCAGGGCGGACTCAAACTCCTTCAGTTCTAAAAAATTTAAGGCCAGATAATAGTGCACCAGAACAAACTCTGCATCTTCAGCTTGATAGGGCTTCATCATTGGATTACTAATGAGAGCCAACATTTCGGAACCTTGTTTTTTTCGAAAGTCTTCCATCAGTTGATCTGCTTCCAGCCAAGACCGATTAGAAGCACGCAAATAACCGGATTGCCGCTGTACAAACCCTTGTTCAAGCAGAAACAACAACCGATTACGACTACGCTTATTTCCTTCCTTATTTAACCACTCCGATGCGGAACGCCAGTCTTGATGCTCAATTGCGCTGTTATATCCTTGGCGCTTATCATACCAAGTCATGCAGGAATCAAAAGACAGCAAGAATACAAGCAAGACAACAAGCCGAAATATAATTACAAGACTCCTCCGATTCCCAATCTGCTTAATTAAAAGAAGTGCAGGTATACTCTGTAAATAGTTAAGCAGTTGTTGGAAAACCATGTGAATACCCTTCAGAAAAGGAAATTATAAGAAGGAGAGAAATCCGAAAATCGACGACCTTCGAAAACCTTAATCTTTAATATACTTCTTAATTTTCTTATCGCCCATCCACACAATTTCATTTGTTTCCATGTCAACCAATTCTAAATCCACCTGATAAAAGGTAACCTGTTCCTTGTTATATTGATCTACAATAGACTTCAAAGTTCCTTGCAGGATAAAATCAGCACCCAATTCTTTTCCCCATTTTTTGCGTGTTTCTGAAGAGGAGAACTCTTGTTGATCCGCTCTCTCAGACCGAAGTTCATTTCTTTTATCCCCCGCCTGAACCAAGGATAAAGTACCTGTCTTGATGACAGATTTTTCCAAATCCTTTATAAAAGTTTCCGTATCAATGTGCTCGTGGCTCTTATTGCGAACGAGCCCAACCACCAGTACTGGCTTACGGCTTTTAGCGGTTCTGAACTCTTCCACCCAGGGCATTCCTTTGAATTGGGTAATTAAATCTTCTGCCATCAACCGAGAATCGGTGTCATTCCAACGCCCACTTAAGTCAATTTGTGTATCGGGATCTACTCGTTGTACCTGACGAGCATTTCTGCAAGAGAAAGCAAGAACACTCAAAAGAATTAATAAGGAAAAGAAAGAAACTGGGGTATACTTTTTCATAAGGGGAATGGATTAATTCAGATAAACTTACAATATGAGACAAAGTTAAGGGAAAAATCAGGGAGGACTAACCATGCACGCGCTCTGCCGTACCATAACGAGAAATCACCTTGGCTTCGTATTCGAGCCATTCCTCCCATCGGGCTTCTACATCCATTCCGTCTGCAAATTCTCTGGCGAAGGAGAGAAAAACAGTATAGTGGTTGGCTTCTGACACCATGAGGTTTCGGTAGAATTCTGCTAGTTCAGCATCTTGAATATTTTCGGATAGAACTCGAAATCTTTCACAACTACGAGCCTCAATCATCGCAGCGAATAACAATCGGTTGATGAGATATTCTTTCTTACTAGTTCCCTTTCGCACAAACTGATAGAGTTCATTGACATAATCGTCTTTCCGTTCAGGCCCCAGCACCCAACCCCGTTTCAAAATAATGTCATGTACTTGTTTAAAGTGCTCCATTTCTTCAATGGCAATTTCGGATAATCTCTTCACCATTTCGGACTTACCCGGATATCCGACAATAAGGGATATTGAATTGGAGGCGGCTTTTTGCTCACACCAAGCATGATCGGTTAATATTTCTTGGAGATTCCCCTCCGCTATATTTACCCATCTGGGGTCGGTTACTAATTTAAGCCTGAACATAAATATATTTATTTACTATGCGAAGGATATTATTTATTCAGGCTTCTTTCCAAAAAACTGAAAACCCAATTTTTCCCCTGCCCTACTTTCATTTTGAGCCAGTTTATCGCCAACCGTCATCAGTAACATAGACTGAACGGGAACAGAAGTCAAGTCGGTTTCGATAGCTGTCAACATTGCTTGTTCTAATAATTTTTTTAATACATCTGGATTAATTTCAGCATCACTAATTTCAGGATGAATGAAATTAAGGGGTCGCACACCTTCGATAAAAAACCTCCGCTCGCAATTAACCAATAATCTGGCCACCATATACCCCATATCCTGTTGTCTATTATACCGAAAAGAATCATACATGAAATTGTAAATAAAAATCTGTCCGAAATAAGCACGCTTGGCATCTTCCCGAATATACTCTTTCCTCAATGTTGGGTGATCAGGAGGAAGCGTCATGATATTGGAATGCATGGAGAAAACGAGCAAATCCCCAGAGATTCGGAGCCGAAACTCCAACTCTCCACTTTCCTGAAATGCAATAGGAACAGTAGGTTCGGTTGCCGCCATCTTTGTATGCAGAAATCTAGATGCATCCGCGGCTTCTGATCGTAATGCATCAAAAATATCAAGCGTTGTTTTATATAGCTTTTGCTTCAGAACTGCTTTATCTTTCAGTGCAGTGACAATATTTTCCATAGGTAATTAATTATACGCGTTTAATAACTGTTCCAGATTTATTATTGTGCTGACGATCGGTTTCTTTCAATCGTTGAAATTTTACCATTAAGTTATGAATGTCTGCATCAGTGCCACCGGAGGTAATTGCCTCCCTTAACTTCGTTTCCACTTCTTTCAGCATTCGATCCACATGATAAGAGATAAATCGATGCAAGGCAGAATCAACCGCTTTTCGCACATCTGCATCCATGGCGGGTACATCTGCATCAAATCGCTCCCAATTTTTACTAATCTGATCTTTCAGTACAAACAAATCTGCAACCAAAGCCGCCACTTCTTGGTCTCCTGAATTCAATAAATCGTTTGGAGAAAACTCTGCCCGAGCTGCTACTTTTTCAAATATAAATTCCTTGACTCTATTGTACAGAGGATTCGTAAAGGGAAAATCTGAAAGCTCTAAGAAAATATACTCCAATAACTTCGTTTCGATAAGTGTTTCTTCGACTACAAAACTCAGGGTCGCTTCATAATGATTCATAATCAAACGAAGAATTTCCTTTTCCTGAATCGAGCTGTCATGGGGGTTATAGGCGTAGGCCTGTTCTACCGGTATAGTCGTCTCTGATAAATTAGGAGAATCTGTCTTCTCCCGCATTGCTACTCGAGCCGCTGCTTTCCCTGCCTCTACAAGAGACCGATTAACCGCTGAAACAATGGTCTGCTCAGGGAATTCTAGTTTGCGTGCTGCCGTCTGAATCCAAGCTTGCTGCAATACCAAGTCTGAAATCTTAGACAAAGAATTAGCTATCCCATCAACCAGAGTGGCTTTCCCAGCAGGAGTGAGCATGGACTGAGGGGCTGTCTTCAATCGGAAGTCAATAAAATCTTGCTGATTCGTGGCAAGAAATTCCTTAAATCCTTCCGGCCCATGTTGCTTGATATAAGAATCTGGATCTTCACCTTCTGGTAATAACAATGTGCCCACATTCATCCCTTGCTCTAAGAGCAAATCGATGGCACGATTGGTGGCTGATATCCCGGCTAAATCTGCATCGTTAATCAGGACAATATTCTTAGTCAGCCTTGCCAAGGTTTTAACCTGATACTCTGACAAGGCAGTTCCACTGGCTGCCACCACATGAGAGACTCCCCTTTGGTGCAAGCTAATTACATCGAGATAGCCTTCTACCAGTAAAACAACATCCGCTTTTCGAATGGATTCCCGCGCAAAGAACAGGCCATAAAGAACTTCACTTTTATGGTAAATATCCGACTCGGGTGAGTTGACATATTTAGCAGCCTTTGCATCGGTGCGTAAAATGCGCCCCCCAAAGCCGGCGATTTTTCCTGCTGGCGTATGTATGGGAAAAATAACCCTGCCTTTAAATCGATCAAAGGTTTTATCACCTGCTTCATTCGTGAGGGTTAACCCAGAATGAATCAATAAATCTTTGGAGAATTGATTCTTAAGCGCTTCTTGGGTAAAAGCATCCCAAGCTTCCGGACTATAGCCTAACTGAAACTTTTCGACACTATCTCGGGTGATTCCTCTTTCAGTAAAATAGGATAAACCAATAGATTTCCCCTCTGTTTCCTGAGTTAACTGAGCATGGAAATATCGGGAGGCAAATTCATTCAGTATATATAAGCTTTGTTTTCTACTTTCTTCATCTCGATAAGCAGGATCTTCGCTTACCTCCACCTCAATATGGTATTTCTTTGCCAGATAGAGCAAGGCTTCTGGGTAAGAAAATCCCTCCAACTCCATCAAGAAGGCTACGACATTTCCTCCTTTGCCACTACTAAAATCTTTAAAAATCCCTTTGGAAGGACTTACTACAAAAGAAGGCGTTTTTTCATTTTTAAAAGGAGAAAGTCCAATCCAATTTGTCCCACGACGCTTCAACTGAACAAAGTCCTGAACGACCTCCAGAATATCTGCGGCCTGATAAATTTCAGCGACTTTATTGTCCGGGATTCTCATTCAATTATTTTCAACTTCTACGGTTAAATCGACCTTCAGGAGTTTGGTCTGCTGAGAGCAATACTAAATCTGAAACATTCACATGGGCAGGAGCAGAAGCCATAAAGTAAATTGCCTCGGCAACATCTTGGGCTGTCAATGGCCTCAAGCCCTGATACACTGCTTTTGCCCTTTCTGTATCGCCATGAAAACGAATGATACTGAAATTGGTTTCCACCATTCCTGGATGAATCGCACTGACCTTGATGCCTTTTTCCAAAACCTCCATTCGAAAAGCATCTGTAATAAAATCTACTGCAGCTTTGGTGGCACAATAAACTGCCCCATTCGGGTAAGCTTGTTTTCCGGCAACTGAACCCATGTGAATAATATGCCCAAACCCTTGTGTAATCATTTCTTGTCCTACTAATTGAGAAAGGGACAATAAGCCTTTTATATTGGTATCAATCATTTCATTCCAGTCGTTTTGATTACCCTCTGTTAATGGCTCAAGTCCTCTGGAAAGACCGGCATTATTCAAAAAGACCTCAATGGGTTTAAAAGTATCTGGGATAGAATGAATGGCCTGTGCACTTGCTTCATGATTTCGAACATCAAAAACCAATTCCAAGATATCCGTTTGAAAATCTTTTCGAATTACCTCCGATATGCGCTGCAATTTTTCCAAATCGCGGCCTGTTAGAATCAATCGACATCCCTGACTAGCGAATTTATAGGCTGCTGCAGCCCCTATTCCGGAACTTGCTCCCGTTATGAGTATGATTTTCCCCTTCATTCAGTAAATTTCGCAAAATATTCCTTGAGAACTCCCTTATCTTCCTAGCTTTCCCTTTTGAAAAGGGTTAAATCTTATTCGAAATTGATTACCAAGGTAAGTAACTGGCTGGAAAGTCGATGAACAGCCTCTCCAAAATGGGTATTCTCAGGATTATAAATATTGATGAGCCCCATGGAATAGCGCAATTCGGGGCATACTTTCACTCGCTCACCATATAAATCAATGCCTACCCCCATTTCTAGAGAAAAGTCTATGGGGTTGGTTTTCAAAATAGAGGGATTATTTTTTACTTTTTTATCACTGACCAAGTTAGAACTCATCTTAAACCCAGTAATGACATAGACTCTTTTATTTTGATAAAAATTAGATTTAATTCTGAGTAGAACAGGTAAATCCAAATAAGCAGCTTCTAATTTTTTTTCTGTGATGCTGTCTTTCAGTTGATACTTGTAATTTCTTTGTTGAATGGCAACGGTCGGAATGAAGCGAAAATCAAAATTATCAGAGATTTTGAGGTTCGTAATAATCCCCAAACTAATACCGGTTTTGGACTGAACCTCAATACTGTAAAGGGTTTGTTTGATATCGACATCCGTATAGGGCAAACTGGTTTTGGTGACCATATCGGAGAAATTCAGCCCCATCATAAAGCCGAGATTGTATTTCTTCAGGTCCCAGCGTTTATTGTTAACCATTTGAGCGGAAGAACTCAATGTCATCATTACCAAGAGGCAGCCAATGATTATCCGGAAATTTCTTACGCTATTTTTCAAAGATTTCGTTTATTTTTCCAACAGATATAAGGCGCAGATTCCAAAAGTAAGCGGATGCCATTGTACCTTTTTGAATCCTGCCTTTCTACAAATCTGAAGGAAAGCTTCTCCTTCGGGAAATGCGGCAACTGATTCAGGCAGATAGGTATAAGCGTGACTGTCTTTCGAAAGTAAACGACCTAACAAAGGTAAGATATAATGAAAATAAAATCGAAACAAGTGCTTCATGGGAAACGATTTTGGTATAGAAGGCTCCAAAATCACTGCTTTTCCCCCAGGTTTTAAGACCCGAAGCATCTCTTCAAGCCCTTTTTCGAGATTTTCAAAATTCCTTGCTCCAAATCCAACGGTAATGCCCTCTGCAAAATTGTCCGGATAGGGAAGATTTTCAGATTCCCCAAGATCCATTCGAATACGGTCTTGAAGATTTTTCTTCCGCATTTTTTCCCTTCCTACTTCCAGCATACCAGGTGAAATATCCAAACCTATCACCTCTTTCGGATTCAGTTTCAAGGCTTCAATCGCAAAATCGCCGGTGCCGGTTGCAATATCCAAGATCCGTTCCGGATTTTTCATACCCAACATTTTAATGGCTTTTTTACGCCACAAGATATCGATACCCATACTCAAGAAATGATTTAAAAAATCATAGCTGGGCGCAATGGTATCAAACATTTCCGTGATTTGGGCTTTTCTGCCTTTTTCACTCTCCCGATAAGGTTTTACCTCTATTGACATGAATTCTGTATTAGTGTAAGGAATAGGAATCTCTTCCAAATCTTTCTGTATAAGCACGCTCAAGTTCTTCCCGATGAGTTGGATGGGCAATACGAATAAGCGCTTTGGCTCTTTGTCGTAAATTCTTTCCAAATAAATAGGCTACTCCGTATTCTGTCACAACGAAATGTACATGTGCGCGTGTAGTTACCACTCCTGCTCCCGGGTTTAACATAGAAACAATCCGGGAAATTCCCTTTCCGGTTACCGATGGCAAAGCAATTATGGGTTTTCCCCCTTTGGAAAGGGAAGCTCCTCGGATAAAATCCATTTGCCCACCTACCCCAGAATATTGAAGTGTGCCTATAGAATCAGAGCAAACCTGACCGGTGATATCAATTTCAATGGCACTATTGAGGGCCACTACCGATGGATTTTGGCGAATCACAGATTCATCATTTACATAATCAATCCCAATAAAGGCAACGGAAGGGTTATCATCCACAAAATCATAGAGTTTACGGGTACCGAGCACAAATCCGGTAACGGTTCTGCCTGCATGTTTTCTTTTCAACTGATTGTTAACCACCCCGGATTCTAAGAGAGGTAATAAGCCATCGGAAAACATTTCAGTATGAATCCCTAAATCCTTGTGATTTGTCAGGCAAGAGAGCGTGGCATCCGGAATGGCTCCGATTCCCATTTGAAGGGTTGCCCCATTCGGAATCAACTCCGCACAAAACTGTCCTATCGTTTTAGAGATTTCATCTTCTCCACCCATGATTACTTCTGGCAATTCTTCTTCGACTGCAACCAAGGCATCAAATTCACTCACATGGATCAATCCTTCTCCATGCGTTCTGGGCATCCGAGGATTTACTTGAGCAATCACCTGTGTGGCTCCTTGCACTGCAGCACGGGCAATATCAACCGAAACGCCTAAAGAACAAAAACCATGAGAATCCGGAGGAGATACATGAACCAATGCGACATCAATCGGCAATAATTTCTCCCTGAATAATCGGGGAATTTCACTTAAAAAAACAGGAACATAATCACCCCTGCCTTCCTGAACCGCCTGACGAATATTAGGCGAAACAAATAGACTATTTAGGTAAAAAGAATCTTTATATCGAATGTCACTAATTTCTCCTGAGCCTTGTAAACTGATACTGACTAACTCTACCTCTCGAAGCTCTTCAGCTCGAGCCATTAGGCATCTGAGCAGATACTGAGGTGTGGCTGCTCCTCCCTGCACAAAAACTCTTTGACCAGAATGAATAATACGAACGGCCTCTTCTCCAGATAAATATTTCTCCACTCCCATGCTTAATCTCTCATCACTGCACCTGTTTGCTCCTCAACCAACTTAATTATCTTTTCCATAACTTTTGTGATTCTAGCCTCTTGAAGCGTATTTTGAAAATCCTGAAGAATAATGCTGACGGAATAGGAAGTTTTACTTCCTTCCTCTTGCTTAGAAGTGTACACATCAAATACTTCCACCGCCCGAATCAATCCTGGATCGGCAGAATAAATACAATCCTGTAATTTCTTCCAAGTCAATCCGGGAGGAATCAGCAAACTTAGGTCTCTTCGAACTGCAGGATATTTGGGTAGTTCTTTAAATTCAGGTACATTCCGGCCGATTGCCTTATACACCCGCTTCCAATCTAACTCTAAGTAGTAAACTGGGCCATTAAAATCGGCAGCGCTTGTGAACTCATTTCTCACGCGACCATATCTACCGAGAATTTCCTTTCCAACCATCAGCTGAAAGCCCCAAGCCAGTTCGGAATCAGAGTATTCGATTTTAGTAGTTGCTTGCTGCAAGCCAGAAGTCAACCAATCCACCAAAGAAGAAAGGGTGAATATTTCCACTTCAGATGGCTTTACCTGCCAATGCTCTTCGGAGCGATTGCCGGCGAGCCAAATTCCTAATTTCAAACTTTCAGAAAAATCTTTATCCACTCCGGCGTAAGTTTTACCGAATTCAAAAAAGCGTAAATCATTGGCTTTTCTATTTTTATTAAATGCCAATACCTCTAGCCCTGAAGGCAACATAGAGCTTCTCAATGCTGCATGTTCTTCGCTTAGAGGGTTCTTCATTTGCACTCCCGATTCGCCTGCTGCAGCACGAGAGACTAAAGAATTGGTCAGGATTTCGTAATAACCTTTAGAGGCCAACATGTCTCCCAATAAATTCCGCAAATAAATCTCTCTATCTGCCAATGGGAATACTGGAGCAGAGGGCATTCTACCCGATACTGCCACCTGATCATAACCGTAAATTCGAAGTATATCCTCATACACATCCTGAGGACGGGTTACATCCACCCGGTAAGGAGGAATTACCAGTTCATATACTCCTTCCCCAATTTTCTGACTACGAATTTCTAATCCGGTTAGGATAGAGACAATCTCTCCCTCAGGAATTTGAATCCCCGCAAGACGATAAAAATCTTTAATAGTTAAGGTTAAGGAAACTGGGTTTGGTAGAATTCCGATTGCGGTTTGTGTATTGCCCGAAACCTGAGCAGAACAAATAGTCGTGTAAAGGCCGAGTGCCATATCCTTGAATTTTTCCACGGATAATGGATCTATTCCCCGAGAAAAACGAAAGGATGCTTCAGTATGTAGCTGATGATTTCTGGCTGTTTTACGAACAGCATCCGGATGAAACCAAGCTGTTTCGAGTAAAATATTTTGGGTAGAATCAGATACTGCTGTTTCTTTCCCGCCAATAACGCCTGCAAGGGCAATCGGACCGGATTCATCCGCAATCACAAGATCTGATTCAACAAGGCTAAGTTCTTCACCTGAAAGACTGATAAACTTCTCTCCATTTCGAGCATAGCGAACGACCACAGAGCCTTTTACCTTATCGGCATCAAAAGCATGCATGGGTTGACCATATCCCAAAAGGAAATAATTAGTCAGGTCCACGACTGCATTCATTGGATTGGCACCCACAGCACGCAATTTATTTTGAATATTTTCAGGAGAAGGCTGCATCTGTATTCGCTCCATTCTCTGAAGAGTATAAATACCGCAGGCTTCAGGGGTATCAATTTTAACTGCAGGAGCTTGTTGGACTCCTACTGGTTGAAGCTTCTGAATGGTATCAGGGAATTGAAGGGCTTGATTCAATAAAACCGAAAGGTCTCTGGCTACGCCAAAATGGGAAGCTGCATCTGCACGGTTTGGGGTAAGGCCAATGCTGAATACATAATCGGGAAGCAGGTTTAAGGCTTGGGCGGCAGGAGTTCCAGGCGCAAATTGTGCTTCTAAAACCCGTATTCCAGAATGATCTGACCCCAATCCGATTTCATCATCTGCACAAATCATCCCATTCGATTCAGCACCACGGATTTTTGATTTCTTAATTTTAAAAGGCTCCCCTTCTTTTGGATGCAAGGTGGTACCTGGAAGAGCTACCAGTACGCATTGCCCAGCCGCAACATTTGGAGCACCGCAAACTATTTGAAAAGGCTGCTCGGCGCCCACTTCCACCTGACAAATACTGAGTTTATCTGCATCGGGATGTTTCTGTGCATCTAATACCATTCCGGTAACCACTCCTTCCAAGCCACCAGGAACAGGCAATAGAGTACTAATAGATTCTACTTCTAGACCACAGGCAGTTAGCTTATCTGCCACCATTTGGGGCTCAGGCAGATTGGGCAAAAAAGCCTTCAACCATTGATAGGAAATTTCCATAATTTAATTCAAGCCTCAAAATTACAAAACCCGGGGATACAGATTGGGTAGAATCATGGATTCAGGCATGGTAATTGTAAGAAACTTCGTAATTTTATATTTATCAAAACCATAATTTATGAAGGCTTTTATTATTCGAGTATCGTTTTCCCTTGGGTTAGTAGCATTTGCTTTTATTGGCAGTTCATGCAACAAATGCACAAAATGCGAGTATGAGTACACCAAAAATGGCTCCTCCCAAACTGTAAACATGGAAGAAATCTGTGGCAACTCTCAGGATGTGGATGATCATGTACAGGCTTGTCAGGATTTAGCAAAAGCCAACAATGGGAAATGTCTTTGTAGTGATATTTAAAATGAATTAATGTTAACCCATTAAATGGTATTGCCTGTAACAAAGCCACAAGCCCAGGCCCATTGAAAGTTGTAGCCCCCGAGCCAACCGGTTACATCTATTAATTCGCCTCCCCAATAAGAACCCGGGATTTTTTTGGATTCCAAAGTTTGAGGGATTAATTCCCTGGTATCTACCCCTCCGCGCATTACTTCGGCTTTGGCATAACCTAATGAATCAATTGGGGTAATTCCTCGGTGCTTCAGGGAAGCGTCAAATAAATTATAATCCTTTTTACTAATTTCTGAACCGCGCTTCTGGATAAAAGGCAATTCCTCCCGTAGTTTTTGCATCAATCTCCCCGGCAGCAAATGAGCTAAAGCCTGTGCGGGTGTTTCTTTGCCTTCCCGAAAGTCCAGAATGGAAACATCAGGCAATAAATCCAATTCGATGGATAGTCCAGGCTTCCAGTAGGAGGAAATCTGTAAAATTGCCGGACCACTCCAACCAGCATGGGTAAATAGGATAGATTCATCGAATTGAACTTTCCCCAATCGAACCCGAGCAGGAACACTTAAACCCGAAAGTTCGGCACACTGAACCGCTTCTGCTGGAGATGCCATTAAAGGAACTAAGGCCGGTGCATCTTCGATGACCTTCATGCCCCATTTCTTAGCCAGTTTCAGGCCAAAATCTGTGGCTCCCATGGCAGGTATTGATTTCCCTCCACTGGCCATTACCAATTTTTCACTGAAGAAGGATTCTCCCATTTCTGTACGAATTTCAAATCCGGAAGAACTAGGAATTATTTCTGCCGGACGAATTCCATATAAGATTTCTGCCCCAAAAGACAATGCTTCCTTCAATAGGCCATCCCTAAAATCTCGAGCTTTATTGCTAATAGGAAAAAGCTGTCCTAAGGTTTTCTCCTGGGGCTGAATACCATAATTTCCGAAGAACTCCAGCGTATCGGCGACACTCCAGCGACTCAGAATATTTTTAGTAAAATGAGGATTTTCGGAAATGTAGGCCTCGGGCCGGGTGTGCAAATTGGTATAATTACATCTTCCCCCTCCGCTGATTAATATTTTCTTTCCAGCCTGTTCATTTCGTTCTAAGATTAATACTTTTCTACCTCTGCGTGCGGCAAAAACAGCAGTCATCAATCCATAGGCTCCAGCGCCAATAACAATCACATCTATTTTCATTGTAGTCGAGTCCGAATTTGGTCGAGCAAGGGATTAATATACGCATCAATCGTGCGGATGCGGGATCCATACCAGCTAAAAAACTCCCCATTCACAAGAAAGAAATGAGACTCTGCCAACACTAATCTGAATTCTTCAATATGTTTTTCGGCAAAAGGATAAGGCTCATCTGAAAGTAGAACAATAGGTGGATTTGCCATTTGTATCATATCCTCCTGTACTTGAGGATATCGACCAGGCAAGCCAGTAAATACATTTCGAAGGCCACAAGCTTCTAAGATAGAGTCGATAAAATTATTTCTACCTGCAACCATCCAAGGGTCGCGCCAAATGAAATAAGCGCACTCGAGGGAGGGTAAAGGATTGATGCGGCTAATAGCGGATTTCATGCCCTGAATAATTTGTGTGGCTTCTGTTTCGGTTTGAGTGAGTTTCCCCAAAAACGCTACCATTTCAAAAGAGCTCGGAATATCGGTCACATCGGTTACAAAGACCGGAAAATCTTTTTCCAGTAGATAGACCATTTCAGCAGTATTTTCTTCTTTTTCGGCAATAATTAAATCCGGTTTCAGTTCCAGAATCGCCTCATAATTAATTCTTTTTGTCCCACCTACCCTTTTGACACTGCGCCAAATTTCATCCGGGTGGATACAAAATCGGGTGATCCCAACCAATCTGTCCCCTAGTCCAAGATCCGCAAGTGTGAGGGTTTGGGAGGGGCAGAGGGAGATAATTCTTTTAGGAAAATCAGGAACTTCCACCTCCCGTCCTACCATATCTATCAATACAGGCATGGTACAAAAATGCAGAAATATCGCGTGAACGGAACCAATATCCACAGGATTTTAGAATTTTGTATCCTTATCAATAATTCAAATGATTGAAGTTATCGGCTATTTGGCTGCCAGTTGTACCGCAGTATCATTTTTACCTCAGGCTATTTTGGTATATCGAACCAATAAAACGGAAGGTATATCCCTGTATATGTTTTTGATTTTTTGTAGTGGGTTGATAGCCTGGCTTGCCTATGGCTTTATGTTAGAGGCTATGCCCATTATTCTTGCGAATGCCTTTACTCTGGTTTTGGCAGGTTATATTTTAGTTAAAAAACTGCAACACAGAGGAAAGTAAAAACATTCTTGCTTGGTGCAAGCTTTGCTTAGTGTAAGCTAGGCTTGGTGTAAGCTGTGCTTGGTGCAAGCTGTGCTTAGGGTAAGCTTTGCTTGGTGCAAGCTGCGCTTGGGGTAAGCTTCGTTTAGTGTAAGCTGAGCTTGGGGTAAGCTGCGCTTGGTGCAAGCACTGCTTTAAAAGCAAAAAAAAGCCGGTCAGAAAATCTGACCGGCCAATTGTATACCCACCCCCTCTCAGGCGTTTTCTCTGAGTTTTTCCTTATGCTTGACAATTTGCTTGCGAAGTTGCTCGGTAGTTTGATCTACAGCTTCTTCAAATGATTTGCATTGTTCCTTCGCAACAAGTTTTGTGCCTGGAACATTGAGTACTATTTCGACGAACTTATTTCCATGCTCGTGATCTTTTTCAATTTTGAGCGTTACGACCCCGTCAAGAATATTGTCAAAAAAGGTATCCAGCTTATCGCACTTTTGCTGAATAAAGTCTAACAATTTCTTGTCTGCATCGAAATGAAGGGATTGAATTGAAATTTTCATTTGTCCTCCTGTTAAAGGGTTAAGGTTAAAGATAGTGTCAAGCTTTAGGGTGTGCCTGACGATACACCTTCTTAAGTGTGGAAATGTTATTGTGCACATAGACCTGGGTAGCAGCGAGACTGGAATGCCCCAGCATCTCTTTGATTGCATTCAGGTCGGCACCTTCTTCTAATAAATGAGTGGCGAATGTATGCCGCATCACATGCGGACTTTTTTTAGAAACAGAGCTAATAGCCCCCACATATCTATTCACAAGAGCATGAACGAAGCGCGGGTAAAGCTTGTTTCCTGAATCGGTCAGAAAAAAATCCTGAGAATAGTCAAACCCTTCTTTCTCACAGGCTTTTATATATTCTTTAAAAGAAATTTCTACTGCTTTCCCGAAGGGGACAATCCGTTCTTTATTCCCCTTTCCCAATACTTTGAGCAAGCCTTTATTAAATCGAATATCCCGATACTGCAATCCCACTACTTCTGCTCGTCTCAAACCGCATCCATACAATATTTCCATAATTGCTCTGTCCCTTGCTCCTATAAATCCATCCGGAAAGATATCGGCCTCAAACAGTCGAGTAGTTTCCTCTTGCTTTAAAAATACAGGTAATTTTTTTTCGGATTTGGGAACACTCACTCTTCTTGCTGGATTAGATTCAGCCAATCCTGATTTCATTAGAAAGCGATAAAATGCATTCAAGGAGGCGATTTTTCGGGCTACCGATCTTTTACCCAGTCCGGCATCCAACATACTGGACATCCACGACCGAATCACGCGATGATTCACTTGTTGGGTGAGCCCCTCCAGTGATAGGGGGGCAATATGAGATTCGAAATAATTCGAAAACTCACGGGTATCTTCCACATAGGCAATTACCGTATGGGGAGAGTACCCTTTTTCAATCTGAAGATACTGTGTAAATGCCTCTAGTTCCTGCAAAATAAAATACCTTTCAAACTACATTTGAAAGGTATTCAATTTTGCACTAAAAACAAACTTTAAGAGAAATTCCTTAAAAATTCTCTTCAGCGTAATGCGATTGGCGACGAATAGCTTTTTTCTTTACTTCGCGTAATTCCACAGAAGGCTTTGTAAAAAAAGCACGACCACGAATTTCTTTCAACACTCCAGTACGCTCAAATTTCTTTTTGTACTTACGCAATGCTTTTTCGAGTGTTTCTCCGTCTTTAACAGGGATAAGGATCATACTTTATTAACTATTAATGTTTGTGTTCGATTTTGAAGGTGCAAATATAACAGATTTTCTGATTCACTGCAAGACTACTCGCGAATCTTTCCTTTTGCTTCTAAATCTGCTAATTTTTTTGCCAGGTTTTTCTCTTGCATGAAAGTTCTGATTACCGGGATTGACGAGGCAACGACAATTCCAATCACAATGAATTCCAAGTATTTATCTAATCCAGGAATCAATTGTCCTAAAAAATAACCCGACAATACCATAGAAAACACCCAAAGGATACCTCCTGTAACATTGAACCAAATAAATTTTTTATACTCCAATTTAACTACCCCTGCTACAACAGGTGCAAATGTCCGAATGATGGGCAGAAAACGACCTAATACGATCGCTTTTCCTCCATGTCGTTCGTAAAAATTCTGGGTATGATCCAAATATTTCTTTTTGAAAAATATAGAGTCTTTTCTTGAATACAGGGTACTGCCAGCTTTAGATCCGACAAAATACCCCACAGAATCACCCACTATCGCAGCGATGGAAACAAATAATAAAATCTGATACAATCCATATTGAGGATCCAGACCTGAAAATTCACACAAACCAGGAGTACCCTCCATAAACGCCCTCCGACAATTAGAGGCGTATAATCCTGTGATGAATAATAAAGAATCTCCAGGAAGGAAAAATCCTACCAATAAGCCTGTTTCGGCAAAGATTACGGCAATTAGCAAATACAATCCGCCCATCGAAATAATGGTTGTAGGATTGATCAATTTTAAAAACAAATGCAGAATATCACAATCTGCACAGTTTAGTAGTTGTTGTAAGAATTCCATGTATCGATTTGAATGCAAATATAACGGGATTAATCCGTCTGGATTGAGTAACGAATTAAATTAATCTTAGGGTAAAGAAAGTTATTGAAAACTCTGCAAGGGTATAAAATGAAAAATCCGGCGGCAATTCCGGATTTTTCTGTGGGGGTTTTGATAATTTTCTTGTAGAGCGGAATAAACAGGTTAAATTTTCGCTGCTATAAGGTAGATGGTATCAAAAGCCTAAAGCGTTGCATCTATCAGCACTTTTCTTTTTAGATAATACATAAAATACTGTTAATCACTTATTTATTTTTCTAAAAAGAAGAATTTCCTGGAGTACGGGGAAAAGGAATTACATCCCGGATGTTTGTCATACCCGTTACAAACAAGAGTAATCTTTCAAATCCCAATCCAAATCCACTATGCGGGGCAGAACCAAAGCGGCGTGTATCGAGGTACCAAGAGTATTCTGACTCTGGTAAATTCATTTCCCGAATTCTTGCTTCCAGTTTTTCCAATCTTTCTTCCCGCTGAGAGCCACCAATAATTTCTCCGATACCTGGAAATAGCACATCCATAGCCCGAACGGTTTTGCCATCCTCATTTTGGCGCATGTAAAAGGCCTTAATATCCCTTGGATAATCAGTCAGAATAACGGGACAGCTGAAATGCTGCTCAACCAGATATCTTTCGTGCTCTGATTGTAAGTCCGTACCCCAGCTTACCGGAAACTCAAATGATTTCCCGGAGGAGGTCAAAATTTCGATTGCTTCCGTGTAAGGAATGCGCTTAAATGGATTGTTCAATACGAATTGTAATCGTTCAATTAATCCATTATCATACATTTTGTTTAGAAATTCCAGATCATCCTGACAAGTTTCGAATGCATACGAAATGAGATATTTCAAGAATTCCTCTGCTAAGTCTGCATTATCGGAGGCATCATAAAATGCCATTTC
>JBEIHC010000058.1:0-17862 GCA_040381555.1 Bacteroidia bacterium | reverse complement strand
TATAGCAAGACCTCAAACCCAGCAAGGGACGCTTGCCTTGCTTACAGGAAGGAGCTAGGCTTGGCAAGGGACGCTTGTCCAATTGGTTTAATTCGGAATGGCAAGGGACGCTTGTCCAATTTAAATAATAGGCACTGCCAAGGGGAAAAATAAAACTAAAACGGTTCTTCGTCGTTTTTCATGGGTTGAATAGGGTCATTTTCCAAAATTTCGGAATAGCAAATGATCCCCCCCCCCAGAATCAATATAATTCCAATTTGTTTTATTTAATGAAATTCTGGACACAATTGTTGTGGGCAGAGGGTGTGAAGCCGTCACCATTGGAGAGGGGAAGGGAGAGGGTATAACCTTATTTTTTAATTAAGTAGACGATTTTTAACGATACTACAGGGTATTTCTAAGGGTTAATCACTTACAATAAATAGCCTAGAGCCGCTAATTTTTTTCGATACCACATGGCGCCAGTATATTGGCAGACGAATTAAACCAATAACCACCACGCAAAGTATAGATATCCATATAAAATAGCCAATTCCATAAGTCTTTATGCCATAAAAGCGTAATTACTTCCCCAGCATCCTGATTTGCCGAATCCAGCAGTTTGGATGGTTGGCTGCTAATTCTCCTGAGCCCTTGAAGCCACCCTGCTCCCATTAGCCCTATATCCCCTAAAAAATCGGAGAGAAAATGACGCTCGTCACCCTACATCCACGAAAAAATCATTGAATTGAATTTTTATCGTTTCCGCATTTAAGAATCTTTGATCCATAGGGTTAAGGCTGAATATGCCTTGAATACTTTGCATTATTGCCAAAACAATCCTATATTTGTACCAGAATTTAATCTGGTGCGGGGAGTAAACAACTCCCCGTTCTTATTCTACTCTATTGTTATGAGCAATCCTGAAAAAGAATATATTGTCCGTTTGGCTACCGAAGTGATTGAATCACTAGGTCGGGAAGATATGTTTCTAGTGGATGTTATTTTCAAAAAAGGAAGAAAAACCTTAGTTAATGTTTTAGCTGATACAGACACAGGCATTCAACTTAAGGAATGTGTTCACATCAGCAGAAAAATGAGTGCAAGATTGGAGGAAGACAATTTCTTCGAATTTCCATACACCTTGGAAGTAAGTTCTCCAGGAACTGAGAGAAGTCTAGATTCCCTCCGTCTCTATCGCAAAAACCAAGGTAGAGAACTTCGTGTTTTTCTGAAAGAAGGAAATGAGCTGTTAGGTAAGCTATTAGAGGTCAAAGAAGGGGGAATTGTGTTGGAAACGGCCAAGATTGGGAGTAAAAAAGGGGAGAAGGAATTATCCGAAATTGCTCTTGACCAGATTCGTGAAAGTGTAGTTAATATATCATTTAAAGTACAATAAAGTCATCCAATGAAGAAGCAGGTTGTTACCGATAAAAAATCGGATCTCATTGAGAGTTTTGCAGAATTTGCACGGACAAAAAACATTGACCGAGCAACTATGATGGGGGTTTTGGAAGATGTTTTCAAATCCATGATACGCAGAATGTATACTAATGACGAAAATTTTGAAATAATCGTCAATGTAGACAAAGGAGATATTCAGGCATTTCGGGAACGGACAGTTGTAGAAGATGGAGAGGTTGAAGACGAATCCACCCAAATATCTTTAAGTGAAGCGCTTAAAATCGATAGCGATTATGAGATAGGGGATGATTTGGCCGAAGAAGTGAGTTTTGATGATTTTGGCCGAAGAATGGTCACTACAGCCAAACAAACTTTAATGCAGCGTATTAAAGAGTTGGAAAAAACCGGCGTTTATAATATGTATAAAGAGCTGGTCGGAGAAATTATCATCGGCGAAGTTTATCAGGTCTGGAGAAATGAAATTCTGGTTTTGCACGAAGGAAATGAAATTATCCTACCCCGTGACCACCAAATCCCGAAAGACCGATATAAAAAAGGCGATCCAATACGGTCTGTCGTTGAAAGCGTGGATATAAACAATGGAAATCCTAAAATAACCATTTCTAGAACTTCTCCCGTATTCCTAGAGCGTTTATTTGAACAGGAGGTTCCCGAAATTTACGACGGCCTCATTACCATTAAAAAAATCGTCAGAGAACCAGGAGAAAGAGCAAAAGTTGCAGTCGAAAGTTATGATGACCGCATTGATCCTGTAGGTGCTTGTGTTGGGATGAAGGGTGCAAGAATCCATGGCATCGTAAGAGAATTGAGAAACGAAAATATCGATGTAATTAATTACACCTCTAACGAGCAGCTTTTCATCCAGAGAGCTTTAAGTCCTGCAAAAATTTCTACCATTGAGTTAAATGAGAAACTAAAGCGTGCCAAAGTATTCCTAAAAGCAGATCAGGTTTCATTAGCGATTGGAAAAAATGGTTTGAACATTCGTTTAGCAAGTCGTCTTAGTGGTTATGAAATTGATGTATTCCGGGAAGAAGATCTGGATGAAGAAGATGTTGATCTGGATGAATTTTCTGATGAAATTGAAGAGTGGGTATTGGATGCCTTCAAAAAAATCGGATGTGATACCGCAAAAAGCGTGTTAAGATTAAGTGTTGAAGACATTGAAAGACGCACCGATCTTGATACCGAAACGATCGAAGATGTTATGGCGGTTTTAAAGCAGGAATTCGAAGAAGAACCTATTGCTCAAAAATCTCAAACAACTCGAGAAACAGAAGAGCAGGAGTAATGAACCTGTTTGAAGAAATGATAATAATATAGTACGATAACAGTAAATATGTCAGAAGAAAAAGCAAAAGCACCGAGACTTTTCAAAGTTGCCAAGGATCTCAATGTAGGGAGCAGTACGCTTGTTGAGTTCCTAAACAAGAATGGTCATGATGCCTTGTCTAATGATCCCAATGCCAAAATCACCTCTGACATGTATGAAAAATTGCTGAGGGAATTCTCATCCCAAAAGGCAATCAAAGAAAAGTCAGAGCAAATTAAAGAACATAACAAAGAGCAAAAGGAAAAGCGTGATTCCCCAGGAAAATCATCCTCAATAGAAGAGGATGCTCCAAGAATTACTCCTCAGCAATTAAAAGTTGAACTTTCTGGCAAAGAGAAAGAGAAGGAAAAAGAAAAACCTGCTCCCACAGCACCAATTGTAGAAATTCCAAAAGAGATTGAAAAAGTCACATCGGTTGACTCTCCTATTGTTGCCACAATTGCCCTGCAACCCGAGCAACTTGCACCAACTCCAGAACCAATTCCTGAGCCAACTCCTGCTCCTGTAATAACTCCAGATAAGGAAAGTAGCTTTGGTCTTAAAGTAATCGGTAAAATCGACTTAGATAAAGGAAAAAAAACTAAGGTTGAGGCTAAGGCACAAGTTCCTGTTTCAGATTCAGAGAAGTCTAAATCAAAAACAAAAACGAAGGCTGAAGCTAACACAAATCTCAAAGCAGCTTCCTCAAACAATCCTCAGAATAAGCCTAAAACGGAGGAACAAAAGCCTACTAAAAAGAAGGAACAAGAGGAGAACACTCTGTTCACAGAGAAACCGGTAGTTGAAATCCAGGCTCCTGTTGAGGATAGCATTAAGCCAACAATATCTCCTGTTGCTCCTGCCGAACCTGTGACAGAAGAGCTAGAGGTGATTCGAGCCAAAGACAATACCCCCAGATTATCTGGACTAAAAGTCATGGGTAAAATTGAATTGCCCACCCAGAAAACTGCGACAGAAAAGAAAGATAATTCTACAGATTCCGATGCGGAAAGCCGACGCAAACGCAAACGCAAACGCAAACCAACACCCACGGTTCAGCCAGGAGCACAGCAAAGTTCTGGGGGATCTCCTGCCAACAGAAGACCCTCCCCTGGAGGTAGTGGGTCGGCCGGTAGAAATACCCCTAGCAACGATAAAACACCTAAAGCAGAACCTACAGAAAAGGAAATTCAGGAGAAAATCCGAAATACTCTTGCCGATTTAAATAAAGGAGCCAGCCGATTCCGCCAAAAGCTTCGTCGAGCTAAAAGAGATGAAGGGGCAAATCGTAGAGAATCTGCTGAACAAGCTAGACTAGAAAATGCTCGAATCTTAGATGTCACCGAATTCCTTTCTGCTAATGAGTTAGCTAACCTGATGAATGTACCCGTCAATCAGGTTATTGCTAAATGTATGGAACTTGGGCTTTTCGTTTCGATCAATCAGAGAATTGAGGCGGATGTAATTGCCATGATTGCAGATGAATTTGGATTCCAAGTTCGCTTTGTCAATGTGGATGAAACCAAAGAAGAAGATGTAGAAGAAGAAGATGCTGAAAACTTGGTGCATCGAGCTCCTATTGTAACCGTAATGGGTCATGTGGATCATGGAAAAACTTCTTTGCTGGATTATATACGCAAGGCGAATGTAATTGCTGGGGAAGCTGGTGGAATTACCCAGCATATCGGAGCTTATGAAGTTACCTTGGAAGACCAAAGAAAAATCACCTTTCTAGATACTCCTGGCCACGAAGCATTTACGGCCATGCGCGCAAGAGGTGCTCAAATAACAGATATTGTAATCATCGTAGTTGCAGCTGATGATGATGTAATGCCCCAAACTAAAGAGGCAATTAATCACGCGCAAGCAGCCGGAGTGCCCATGATTTTTGCCATTAATAAGGTAGATAAAGAAGCTGCTAACCCCGAAAAAATCAAAGAACAGTTATCCTACATGAACATTTTGGTAGAGGACTGGGGTGGAAAATATCAGTGTCAGGAAATTTCTGCCAAATTTGGTAAAGGTGTAAATGAATTGCTAGATAAAGTATTGTTAGAAGCAGATATTCTCGAACTTACTGCCAACCCTGACAGATATTCAAAAGGAGCTATCATTGAGGCACAGTTAGATAAAGGTCGGGGTATCGTTACAACTATTTTAGTTCAAACCGGAACTCTGCGTGTGGGAGACATTCTGGTTGCAGGGCAACATTATGGCAAAGTAAAAGCAATGATGGATGAGAGAGGCAATCGCTTAAAAGAAGCCGGTCCCTCTACTCCTGTTCAGATTTTAGGCTTAAGTGGTGCCCCACAGGCCGGAGATAAATTTCAGGTATATGAAACGGAAAGAGAAGCCAGAGAAATTGCGACTCGCCGTCAACAATTATTGCGCGAACAAAGCATTCGCCAACAAAAACATATTACCCTAGATGAAATAGCACGAAGAAAGGCCATTGGAAACTTCAAAGAACTGAACCTCATTGTAAAAGGAGATGTGGACGGTTCTGTAGAGGCATTGTCCGATTCTTTACTCAAACTTTCAACAGAAGAAGTAAAAGTTAATATCATTCTGAAATCTGTGGGTCAGATTTCTGAAAGCGATGTTTTACTAGCTTCTGCATCTGATGCAATCATTGTTGGCTTCCAAGTACGGCCGAGTTCTAGTGCCCGTAAACTAGCAGAGCAAGAAGCTATTGATGTTCGTCTGTACAGCATTATTTATGACGCCATCAATGAAGTGAAAGACGCTCTGGAAGGCTTACTGGCTCCAGAAATTCAGGAAGAAATCGTTGCTACTGTTGAAATTCGGGATGTTTTCAAAATTAGTAAAGTGGGAAGTATCGCAGGGTGCTATGTTACGGAAGGAAAAATTACCCGTAATACTCCAATACGGTTAATCCGTGAGGGTATTGTAATATTCTCTGGCAAATTAGCCTCCCTAAAACGATTCAAAGATGATGTCAAAGAAGTCGCAACCGGATATGAATGCGGTCTTTCTGTGGATGGTTACAATGATATCCAAGCAGGTGACATCATTGAAGGATACGAACAGAAAGAAGTCAAAAGAAAACTTGTTTAAGCAGGGTCATTGACTCCTATTTAATCCTTAGGTCAATTGAAACTAAATCATACAGCCATAACTTGATTTAGCTTAACGCATAAAACCGGTTTTAAATAATACTCATCTCCTACTGTCAGTGAGAAATATAGGATGAGATATAACAGTTGATATTGTATTGCTTCCTCAAACCCAATGGATGATGCGCTGGATTTCTGCGGAATATTTAGTTTCCTTACTCAGTGCCTCACTGACCTTAATTGTTTATGTACTTACAGCCTATCCAGGCATTGCCTTTTGGGATAGCGGAGAATGGATCATTTCCTGCTACAGCCTTCAAATACCGCATGCACCCGGAGCGCCTCTTTACAGTTTAATTGGAAGAATTTTAGCCTTAGCCGGGCCTTCAGATCCGGATGCCCTATTGTTTCGAATTAATCTTGGTTCCTGTATTGCAGCAAGCCTGACCGTTTTCTTTTTTTCCCGGTTGGTTTTTTCTTTAGCACAGCACCTAATCGATCAATCTAACCAATTGCAACTCCAAATACCTAATCAACTCCCAACAATTGCCGCTTTTTTAGGTGCCCTTATCTTGGGCTTTTCTGACACCTTTTGGCGCAATGCTACGGAGGCAGAAGTCTATCCTTTATCTGCCTGTTTGTTCACATGTACTCTTTTATTTTCTTGGAAATATTCTCAAGAAGGAAACATCCGATATTTTCTGTTGAGCTGCTTCCTCATAGGCGCTGGCATATGTGTGCATCCTACAAACATTCTACTAATCCCCGTAACATCTGCAGGGTGGATTTATAGAAATCAGATACTAAACAATGTCAGAAATATCTATTCGCTCTTCACCTGGATTTTTGCCAATATGGCATTAAGTTTATGGTTCATGCAGGGTTTACCTGAATTTGCCGTTTGGTGGGATATACTACTAGCTGGAAAATCAGGACTGGGATTCCCTCCCGGAGTTGGAATCGCACTTGCCTGGATTCTTCCGATTCTGATAGTATTAATTGCCCTGAAGTGGATTCCAAAATTCCAAACGCCCTTGATAGCATTTGTATTCTTGCAATTGGGCTTAGTGTTTTATGCCCTCATACCCTTAAGGTCAAATGCACCCATCAAATTGGGAGCAGGTCCTGATGCTGCAGGATTCAAATCATATTATACCCGAGCTGATTTTGGAAAAGCTCCGGTGGTTTTCGGGAAATCTTATCAGACATCTTCTGCTAATACTTCGGATGAATACTGGATATGGGACGCGAAAAACAACCAATACATTCAAGCCCCGGCAGTTGATTCTGAATCTGCAAAAAACATAAATAAATTTTTTCCAAGGATGCATAGCAGCCTTCACGCCGGAACTTATAATAACTGGCGAAAAAGCAAAGGATACAATACAAATGAAATTCCTGAATTGAGTGAAGAGCTGCATTATTTATTTTCTGAGCAATTAGGGAAGCATTTTTTACGATACTTAGGGTGGAATTTTATTGGAAGAAAAAACGATAAACCAGAAAGCACTGTAGCGGGAATAGAGCTCCAACCTGCTTCGCATAGAGGGTCAATGCCCTTGTTTTTTTTACCATTGTGTCTTTTAGTGTTAGGCGGGTTAGCTGTTTTTATTCAAGGTGAAATCATTTCCGTTTTTTTTATCTTAGGTTTTCTACTTACCGGACCCTTTTTGGCACTAGTAGTTAATTTATCCCCAGACCAAGTCAGAGAACGAGATTATGTTTTTCAGTTTTGTCTGATTTTTTGTTTTCTCTTAGCCGCATTAGCTCCTATTGCGCTGGCTCAATTAATACCCAATAATCGTAAAAAATGGCTATCCTCCAGTTTGGCTATTCTCCTGATTATTCCAGGTATCCAGGTTGTAATGGGCTTCCCATCTCATCAGAAATCAGAAAATACTTCTGCTCTTGATTTTGCAAAACTTTTACTTGAGTCTTGTCCCAAAAACAGCTTACTTTTTACGGCCGGAGACAATGACACCTTTCCGCTATGGTGTGCTCAGGAATTAAAGGGCATTCGAAGGGATGTGACGATTCTTAACCTGAACCTATTACAACAACCTTGGTACTATCGCCGGTTAGAAAAGCCTCAAAAAATAGGACATTACCAATTAAAATCCTACTTGCCAATTAGCCTTGATTTCAAGCCAATACTTCATGTTGAGAATGATGAAATGGGCAAACTAAATTCCTTATTGAGGTCCAAATCTTGGCAGGCACCAGCAATTTGGACTCGATATCAGTACTTACTGGCAAAAATATTAGGTGAAATTGAAGAGTCACAACAGCCTCAGGCCGTTGCCTTTTCACCTATTTGTCAATCTCGTGATTTGATGAATTTAAGAGAATTTACCTTGTTGGATGGAATGGCAAGGTTTCTATATTTTAATTGGAAAGATTCTGCCAAGCTAGGAGCTTACCATTTTCTGCAAGTATGCAGCAATCAAACACCTTGGAACCCAGACAACTTAAATTATACGGAAAGATCCTTTCATAAACTGATCCGGAAAAAAGGATTAATGCACGCTCAATCTTTAGAATCGTCCCAGAGCACGATTCAGTTCCTTAACTGGCTGGAATATTTTGCACCTGCAGACTTACAATCAGGTGCGATTCATCAAAACCTGGAATATGCCAGGCTCCTAGATTCCTGCGGAGCCTCAAATGCCTCTGCCTATATATTTGCCCGCTTAGCTATACAATCCGCCCAACAGGCCCATTCTCCCTTTTCTCGAGATTTAAATTGTCAAGAAATAGAAGATATTGAGTTCACAATTCAAAAAAAACACCCCTTTTTCCGAATGGAAGCTCACTGGTTTCCTGAAAAAGACCCTCACCCATGTGCAGGGAAATGATTTTGCATTTCTTAAGGTGGGGATATTCCGTAATTTAGCAGGCATTAAGCCTTAAAAGCAATTTTCAAATGAATTACAGTAAAGTAAATACCCTTACCGGATGGCTCATGTTTGCCATTTCAATGATTACCTTTCTGGGAACGGTTTCCCCTACTGCCAGTTTCTGGGATTGTGGAGAGTTTATTCTGGTAGCTAACGAACTACAAGTAGGGCATCCCCCTGGAGCCTCTTTTTGGTTGCTACTCGGGAGAGTATTTGCCCTATTTGCTCCTGATAGAGAAAGTATTTCCTATATGGTCAATTTGATGAGTGTCTTTTCAAGCGCTTTTACCGTCTTATTCACCTTTTGGATAATCACGCGTCTAGGGCGCAAAGCCTGGGTAGGTGGTAAAACTGAACCTGATACTTTTCACACACTTTCTCTCATGTTTGCAGGGACAGTTGGGGCGCTTGCCCTAAACTTCAGCGATTCTTTCTGGTTTAATGCAGTAGAGGCGGAAGTTTACGCCATGAGCTCATTCTTTACCGCGCTCGTTGTTTGGCTCATTTTAAAATGGGAAGCGCGAGCAGATGAACCAGATCACTTAAAATGGATACTTCTAATAGCTTATGTGATGGGACTCTCAATCGGAGTTCACTTGCTGAATTTATTGTGTATTCCTGCCTTAGCATTCGTGTATTACTTCCGTAAATACAATTTCTCCTGGACGGGATTTTTGTCCACCTTCGGAGTTTCTGTTTTTATTCTTGCTTTCCTTCAGTATGGAGTCATTCAAGTTACAGTGGATCTTGCTTGGTGGTTCGAACGATTCTTCGTCGGTACAGTTAATGCTTCCGGAAAAAGCGAAACAGGATTAGGAATGCCTTACAATGCAGGAGGATTCGTTTTTAGTTTACTTCTGATTACTATCATTCTTGGGCTGATTTGGTATAGCCACCAAAAGAAAAATGTCGTATTGAATGTTGCCGTCTTAGGTACTTTGATGGTCTATCTCGGCTTCTCCTCCTATTTCGTTATTCTCATTAGATCAAATGTAAATCCCCCCATTGATCAAAACAATCCTGAGTTTTTAGGCAACTTCGCAGGTTATGTAAAGCGTGAACAATATGGAGACAGACCTCTATTCCGAGGGCCTATGTATAATGCTAGCCCTGTAGCCTATGAAAATTCTGGATCAAAAGATATTTTAAAGAAAGAAGGTCTCGATCGCTATGTGGATGAAGGCGAAAAATCAAGGCCAAAATATAGTGAGAAAGACAAAGTGCTTTTCCCAAGAATGCACAGTCATGAGCACTATAACAATCCAGTATTTGGATATAAAAACTATGTAGAAAATAAAGGCTCAGACCCTGAAAGCCCGGATGATGACAAACCCAAAGTATCGGAAAACCTTAAATTCCTATTTGATTATCAATTTAATCACATGTATTGGAGATACTTCTTCTGGAATTTTGGTGGAAGAGAAAATGATCAACAAGAAGCCAGTGTTATGGCTTTCCCTCCCTCAGATATTCCTGAATCAGTAAAAAATGACCCTACCGCTAATCATTATTTTTATCTCCCTTTTATTTTGGGCGTGTTAGGCTTTATCTGGCAATACAATCGTAATCGTAATGATGCCCTCATTGTAGGGTTGTTATTCCTATTCACTGGATTAGCCATTATTCTCTATTTGAATCAAACACCCTCTCAACCGAGAGAAAGGGATTACTCCTATGTGGGGTCCTTTCAAACCTTCTGTATCTGGATTGGCTTAGGGGTGCTTTTTCTTATTGAGGCTTTGCAAAAGTTCTTGAAAAATGCCACCCCCTTTGTCTCGGGTGGACTGGCTCTAATCATGGTTCCATTTAACTTGGGAATTCAAAATTGGAAAGATCATTCCCGCAGAGGAAATTATATCGCACCAGACACTGCCTATAACTTCCTCAATTCCTGTGAAAAAAACGCAATCCTTTTTACCTATGGAGATAACGACACTTTCCCTTTATGGTATTTGCAAGAGGTAGAAGGTGTTCGGACGGATGTAAGAGTGGTAAACCTTTCCTACTTAAACACAGACTGGTATGTGTATCAAATGAAAAATGAGGTATTCAATGACTCTCCCCCTTTACCCATTACGCTTGAAGAATCTCTTTATGAAGGTGAAAAAAACCAGATCATGTCTTTTCGCTCGACAACTATAAATCTACCAATAGACAAGGTTGCCATCGTTAAAAATGGAATTTGCACAGCAGAGGAAGCAGCACTATTACCCGCAAATCTACCTTGGAAAGTGAACGCCAAAGGCAATAACTCTTACCTAGAAAGAAAAGATGTTGTGATAGTAAACCTTATTAATAACATTGCGCGGAATGGATGGGATCGTCCAGTTTATTTCGCCACCACAGTGGCTCCTTCTCAATTTTTAGGTTTGCAAGATTATTTCCGTCAGGAAGGTCTAGTCTATCGCCTCGTTCCTATGGTGCCAGATGAGGCAAGCAAGCGTCAAGGACAAGGAGTATTGAACAAAGAGGTAATGTTCGATTGCTTGGCGAACAGATTCCGATATAGAGGTCTGGATGATACAACCACTTTCTTTGATTATGAAAGTCGGCGAATGGTCAATAATCTGCGTACCAACTTCTTCCGGTTGGCAAATGATTATGTTGATGATGCAGAAAATCTATCTAACCGAAACAAAATGTACGAAGCCATGATTGCCCGTATGGGTTCTACTTCTGACTCTGCTCGTAAAGTACAAACCACTATTCGGGCAAATGAGGATAGAATTAAAGAATATAAGCAGAAGGCCGTTGATGTACTAACCATTTGTGAGGAAAAAACGAAAGCCGTTCCTTTTGAACCCTATAATCTAGCCCTATTAGGAAAGACTTGGCAAGGAGTAGGAATGGAAGACAAAGGCAAAGAATATCTGGAGCGCTGTATGAACCAATCCATTGATGAACTCGCTTATGAACAAAAGATTCAAAAAGAATATTCCACCAATCGGGAAATGAATCTTTACACCCTTCAGATCTGTTTCAGTGCATTCTTCGAATCTAAAGACATGGACAATGCCCAGAAAGTTGCGGAAGCCTTCAGGGATTACAATCAAGATAGTAAATATATTGATTATCTGAACCAGAGCAAAGCTCTACCCGGACCTGCTTCCCCCGGAGCAGGTCAGTAATTAATCGTTTTTACAGATGCCCTGCTTACAGGCAGGGCATCTGTATTTTATAAGATTCAATCATGGCAAAAGAAGAAATATTTTACGGCTTGCACCCAGTGTTGGAAGCCATTGATGCAGGTAAACAAATTGACCGGGTGTATATGCAGGATGGCCTAAAGCACGAACTGGCCATGAAAGTTCGAGCCGCCTGCAAGGCCAATGATATTTACATCCATTTTGTCCCAACTGCTCGAATCGAAAACCTTGCTCGTGAAAAAACGCATCAGGGAGTTGTTGCCATTTCTACCGAAATGGAATACCCTTCCTTGGAAGAAGTATTAAGTAAAGTAGTAGATTCGGGTGAGGTTCCTTTACTCGTTATGCTAGATCGAGTTACCGATGTGCGTAATCTGGGAGCCATAGTTCGAACCATGGATGCAATGGGTGCTCATGCTTTGGTGATTCCTTTACAAGGCTCTGCTCGAATAAACTCTGAGGCAATTAAAGCCTCTGCAGGGGCACTGTACCATGTACCCGTTTGCAGGGAGAAAAACCTAAGAGATACCTTGTTCTTTCTGAAAGAATCAGGGGTTAGAGTAGTTGCTTGTCATGAAAAAGCTGAAGGGATTTTAGCTCAAGAAGACTTTTCAGGCCCAACATGCTTACTCTTTGGCTCAGAATCTGAGGGAATTCAGCCGGCTTTATTAAAACTCTGCGATCAACAAGTATTTATTCCTATGAAAGGTAAAATTGGCTCATTAAATGTCTCGGTTGCTGCAGGAATGTGTTTATACGAAGCAATGAGCCAAAGAGCTCAAGCAGGAATATAGTGACAGCTGGTTGGGTGTCAACCGTAGTTTAGGGTAAACTCATATTTTGCCAATACTTTCAGAGGAAGCCCTACTTAAACCGCCCCGCTTTAGCAAATTGAGGCTTAATCACCCATTTGCCTTCGGTGTTGAGATACCCCCATTTGCCAGCTTCCTTTACAGGAATCAATCCATTGGTGAAAGGGAATATAATATCTTGAAAAAATGCTTCATGAATAACTTCTCCCTTTTTATTCATCAACCCCCATTTTCCCTTTTCCTTAAAAGCAGCCACACCTTCACAATATGATCGTACATCGTAATACTTTGGAGGGATAATCCATTGTCCTTGTTTGTCAATAAACCCCCACATCGAAGGATATTTATCAGATTGCTTGGCTGCTGCCATACCTTCTGAAAATTCTTTAGCGCCCAAAAACTTAGGCTCAATAGCTATTTTTCCGGCCTTATCAATAAATCCCCATTTTGCTGTCAGCGTATTGGATTTCAACCCTGTGCTGGTATTTACGGGTGCCAAACCTTCTCGGAAGGCTCCTATTTCAGTATAGATAATCGGAATGACAACCGATCCTTTAGTATCAATATACCCCCACAATCCCACCATTCCTCCTCCTTTATTGACCCTAGCCCATCCATCTTCAAATGGCAAAGCACGATCATAGTCGGCAGGTATTATCAACTCGCCTCTTTTATTGATAAATCCCCATTTCCCATTCAGGGTATTGGCATGAATACAAATATTGGCCAATCCTCCCGAAAACTCCCCGACATCTTTAAAGGAGGCGCCTATTGCGTATAATCCGCTTGTGTCGACATATCCCCATCCCCCATCCAGAGACATGCCTGTTCTTGCCGGTGCTAGGCCCTCGCGAAAATCCCGAACCATCCCAAATTGAGCGGGTATCACTTTTGTTGAACCTCTGCGAACAAAACCCCACTTATCTGCCTTACGATAGCCGGCGAAGTCCTCACTGAATTCAAACCCCTCATTATAATCAGGCTTCACAATCATTTCTCCCTTTTCATCTATGTAACCTGTACCATAATTAGATAAGTTGCCCGTTTGAACCGGAGCCAATAAAATTTTAATCTGAGCCGAACTAACTAAAGCTAGACTTAAAAACAGAAAAAACAGAAAAAAAAATCGATACTTCATTTTATCTTTTGTTTGGTGTAAATGAGAAACTAATGGTAAAATTACAAAATGAAACTAGTAGTATTAAGCGGATCGGGAATTAGTGCAGAAAGTGGCATTCAAACCTTTCGGGGAAGTGGAGGGATTTGGGAGGGACAGCCAGTTCAAGAAGTTGCTACTCCTGAGGGTTGGGTTAGAAATCCCAAAAAAGTTCTGAAGTTTTATAATGAAAGAAGAGCAGGGATAATTCAGGCAAAACCCAATCCGGGACATTACGCCCTAGTTGAGTTAGAAAATCATTTCAATGTGAGCATCATTACCCAAAATGTAGATGATTTGCACGAAAGGGCTGGATCCAAAAATATACTTCACTTGCATGGGGAAATTCGCAAATCCAGAAGCACCTTATATTCTGATGCCATTTACGATATTGCCGGCGAATCATTGAACTGGGGAGATACCTGCCCTAATGGGCATCAGCTTCGGCCCCATATTGTTTGGTTTGGAGAAACAGTAGAGGCTATGCCGGAGGCAGAATCTATCTGCCAACAATCAGATTTACTGATTGTTACCGGAACCTCTCTCCAAGTATATCCAGCCAACCAGTTGGTGTATGAAGCCCCCTATGCCTGCCCTATTTTTGTAGTGGACCCGGAAGCCCCAAAATTGCAAAAAAGCAAACACAGCGTTGAATATATCCAACTGCCGGCTAGTATTGGCCTGCCTGAACTTACTCACCGTCTCATCCAAAAATTCTCTTAGTAGGGATAAAACAAGGCAGACCACTTGAGCGACCTGTCTTTTTTTACTGAGGTACCCTAGAATAAATTCAAACAAGACATTGTTGAGCTATGCCTTAAAGTTTACCAGATTAAGCAGAAAGGTTCAATAAATATTTTTAGTGCTGATATCCCTCTGAGAAGAGATAGGGGAGTCAAAGCGTCAATAAAGCCTGATCCTAATAAAACAGCAAAGAAATATCCTGTTTGATGTCCGGGTGTAAACTCTTGGCCACGGGGCAGGTAAGAGCCGTATGAAGAAGCATTTCTTGATCTTTTTCGGACAAATCCCTAGTTGGTATACTCAGTTTCACTTGGATTTCACTTACCCTTCGGGGATTGTCTGCCATGATTTTCACAACGGTACCTTCCATGCCATCCAAAATCCAGCCCTTTCGCTCTGCTAATATACCCATGACAGTCATCATACAGGAGAGCAGTGAAGTAGATAGTAAATCACTGGGAGAAAAAGCTTCTCCTTTTCCTTGATTATCTGGCGGAGCATCGGTGATGATATTGATTCCGGAACGCGTATGCGTGGCAACTGTTCTAAGTTCTCCGGTGTAGAGTACAGTGGATGTTGTCATTTTCGAACAAGTTAATTTAAAACGAAAGGGTATTCTAAGATAAAGACAGGAATACCGACCTCAAATTCTTGTTCATCCAGCATTCTCTTCATAATATAATAGCCTTCCATTTTGCCAAATGGAGTGGGGAAGTTAGTTCCACTTACATATACATGCAATTCTCCCGGAGCGATTACAGGCTGTTTGCCTACAACGCCTTTCCCTTCAACGGTGCGCACTTTGCCCAAAGCGTCTGTGAGAATCCATTTCCTACTCAACAGTTGTACGGTGTAATCTGAATTATTTTGAATAGTGATTCTGTAAGCAAAAGAATAATGGGCATTCTGGGCAGAAGTTTGCTCAGAAATAAAATTGGTCTCAACTTTTACCGTGATTCCGGAAGTAGTCAATGAATTAGATTCGGTTTCTAAACTCATAGTTCAAGTGGTTTAATAAGCACCGGTGGATAATAACACTAATGTGCAGGCTTCTAAAGTTTCAATCCCCTGAGATTCTGCTGCTATCCTGAGAGCATCATTCTCCGTTCCGGGATTAAATATAATTCTTCTTGGATGAAGCGCAAGCAAGGTAGGAATAATTTCTGTTTGTCGTTGTGGATTCAGGTACAAAGTGATGGTATCAATTTGATTGGGAACCTGACTAAAGTCTTTGTGAACGGGAACTCCAGCGACAGATTCTTCCCGTAAACCCTGAGCATAAACATCAATGCCTTTTTGTACTAATAAATTCAGGGCTTTATAAGAATATCGTTCCGGATTAGAGGATGCTCCGACGACTAAGGTTGATTTATTTATATTTTGCATCATGTTAAAGATAGCTCTGTTTGGCTTAGGGTACACTGGGAAATTCCTCATGAAAGAACTGACCGAGCCTCACTTTCAGATTACTGCTTTTTCCCGTTCAACACAAGTGGAAGGTTCCCATTTGATAAACACAGAAACAGTGGAAGGCGTTCAACAGGCAGAAATCCTATTACAAAAATTACGCCCAGAAAGTGTGTGTATCACTTTCCCTCCTGAAAATGTGCATGTCTCATTTTGGAAAATGCTGGAAAATCGAGTGTCCAATAGATTATTACTAGGTACAACAGGCATATATTCTGGTTCGGGGAAAATTACAGAAGACTCCCAACTATTAACGGAGCATCCTCGATATGGGCGAGAACAACAATTTTTGGAATCTGGAGGAAGTATAATTAGGCTTTCGGGCATTTATGGGCCAGGAAGAAATCCATTGAACTGGATTAATCGAGCGAGAGATTTGTACGAACAAAAGCAATTGAATTTAATCCATATAAATGACATCACCCACTTTATAAAACTCTGGTTTGAAGAACCTGATAGGGGCGAAGTGTATAATCTAAGTGACGGACAGACACATACATGGGGAGAAATTGCTTGTTGGGCGCGACAAAAAGGGATAAAAACGCCAGAAATATTACCGAAAAACGCTTGGAAACCAGAGGATGAGCGAAATATTTTGCCTGAGAAAGTGTTGAAAAAGCATCCAAAATTGACTTTTCAGGTTTTTTTCGAAACATTAGAGAATCAGTCATTTGGAGAATTCTAAAACCCGACTTACCTTTGTGCTTTCATTTAAAACACACAACACACATGAAAAAAGTATTTGCAATTTGCCTGTTGGCCGGTGGTTTATTCGTAGCCTGCGGTCCGTCTGCTGAAGAGAAAGCTAAAGCTGAAGCTGAAGCTCAAAGAATCGCTGATTCTATGATGCAAGCTATGGAAGCTGAAAACGCTGCTGCTGAAGCTGCTGCTGCTGCTGACACTACTGCTGCTGCTCCTGCTGAAGGTGCTGCTACTACTAAGTAATCAGCTAAATCATTGAAATGAAAAGCCGGGCTAAACCCGGCTTTTTGTTTTTATAGAAGTTCTATCTTTTTATTTGAAACCACTCGTATGATGCGGGTAAGATTATTAGAAAACCTACACCTACCCCTTTGGCTTATAAAAGATGCCTGTTGGGCTCTCGTTTGGAAACCTTTGGGAATTATGATGATATTTCCAACCCTGCTTCTATCCATCTACCTAACCTGGAGAAGTAGATATTCCCCCGCAGAGTTTCTTCCAAATCTGAGTATATCCTTCTGGATTAGTGCAAACTCTATCTGGATGATAGATGAATTCTATGCAGTAGGAATCCGCACTGGATCTTTGGTCTTTTTTGCATTAGGCCTTTTCAGTATTGCCTACTGGCTAATCAAGTACTTTCCGGTTCTTTGGAAAAACTCTAAAGATCAATAGACTACAAAATCCTATTGGCTACTAGAGGCTGATTTCTTTTTTCCCGGCTTCTTGCCCTGACGCGATACAACCACTTTATCATCTGCCTCAAGATAATCCACTTCCAAAATTTCCCCTTCCTTCAACTCCCCTTTTAAGATTTCATCGGCGACTGGATCTTCTAAGTATTTTTGAATAGCCCTATTTAAAGGTCGTGCTCCAAATTGCTGATCATACCCCTTATCTGCAATAAATGCCTTGGCTCTATCCGAAATCTCAATCACATACCCCATATCCTTAATTCTAGCAAAAACTTTACTTAAGGACAAGTCAATAATTCGGAAAATATGTTCTTTCTCTAATGCATTGAAAATAATGATATCATCAATTCTGTTGAGAAATTCAGGTCTAAATACTTTCCGCAATGCTGACTCCAGTGTACTCTTCATGCTGTCGAAAGTCTTGGCTACTTTTCCGGCAGTGGCAAATCC
>JBEIHC010000057.1:0-17872 GCA_040381555.1 Bacteroidia bacterium | reverse complement strand
GGGCACCAAAAGAAAAGGCATCAACATGATCTCCTGGAATATGCGGGGCAAAGCACCAAGAGTAGCCTATGGAGCCAAAGCCGATGTGAGTGGATTCTTTGGCCCGATGGTTAGTCCGGGCACTTATCAAATTAAACTGATAACTCCTTTAGGAAATCAGCAACAGGAACTCATCCTACATGCTCCAGAAAATAAAGGCCATTCTCCTGAAGACCAGAAAGCACAGCAGGTGATGGTGCAAAGGATATTTGAATTTCAAGAGAACCTAGCATTTTTGAGTTTTCAAATCAGGAGTTTGCAAGACAGCCTGAAGCAGGGCATGAAGGGGAATAGCAAACTGTCCGTTCAGGCAAAATTAGAATTGGAAAAACTCAATAAGCTCCACGGCTTACTATCCGCCAGCAAAGAAACCACCGCAATAACAGGAGAAGAAAAAATACGGGAGAAAGCCACTTCTCTCTACTTGGCTGTTACAGGCTATGCTGGCAGACCCACAAAAAGTCATGATGATCGGGCAAAAGCCTTAGATCAGGAATATGCCGATGCCCGCAAGCAATTCGAGACTTACTGGGAGAAGGAAGGAAAATCCTTTGCTCAGAAGTGGAATAAATCGGGGATGCCTGAAATGCGGATGAATGGACGGGAAGAGTTTGAGGGGAGGAAGTGAGGGTAGATTGTGTTAATTAATGTTTCAAAGATTCTTTATTGGGGGAATGTCAGAAAGAACATTCCTCCAATTCTTCCCTCAAACACTTATAAAACAAAAAAGCCCCAATCGAGGCTAATTTAAAGGATTTGTACCGAAGGCGAGATTCGAACTCGCACACCCTTGCGAGCGCTGCGCCCTGAACACAGTGTGTCTACCAATTCCACCACTTCGGCTAAGGCTGACAAAAGTAAAAAAAATGCACCACCCCACAAAATTAATCGACCTCCAGAACAAATCCCAACTGCTCGAGATTACCCCAATACTCTGGAAATGATTTACTTACAACTTCAGGATTCTCGATCTGTCTGCCCACTTGCGTGCAGCACCCAATACTAAATGCCATGGCCATACGATGATCTCCGTAGGTTTTAATTGGCTCTTGGGCAGGCATTGAACATCGAGGTTGAATATGCATAACATCCCCCTCCACTTCGACCTTTGCGCCAAACTTTTGCAATTCGGCTTGTAAGGCTTCTATCCGATTGGTTTCCTTAAATACTAAACTATATAGCCCCCTTAAAATACTCGGACCTTCAGCAAATGCTGCTAAAACCGCAAATGTCTGAGCTAAATCGGGCATTCCTGAAAAGTCGAAGTCAAAGCCCGGAAACTTTTTCCCGGTAGCACTCACTTCCAACCCCTCCCCTCTCCAAGAAAACGCCATACCCAAGTGCTGGAAATATTCCACTTGAAGTGCATCGCCCTGCAAGCTATTGCCCATTAAACCGGGAATATGCAGAGTACCTCCTTTCAACAACAGCATTCCGAAAGCATAAGAAGCATTACTCCAATCCGACTCGACCAGTATAGGTTCAGAAATCAAAGACTTCTTCACTAATTCATACTGACCCGAACTCCTTTGCCAATTGATTCCTATTTGATCCAGCATCCCCAAGGTCAGGTCAATATAAGGTTCGGATAAAGGTGCTTGCTGAGAGCAGATTAATTGGGTACCTAAATTCAAATAAGGCCCCAGCAACAAGAGAGCTGAGATAAATTGAGAACTTTGGCTATTGCGTAAATAGATTTCTTCAGGCTTCCATTCTGTACTTCCTTGGATGCGAATCGGAAATATCGTTTCGCATTCTGACCAATGAATGTGCACCCCTGACTCTTTCAAGGCGAATGCCAGCGGAAGGTAGGGCCTTTGACCTAATCGGTCAGCTCCTGAGAATTGAGAATGAATGGGCAATACAGCTGCCAATGCAGATAAAAATCTCAAGGCTGTACCTGCCATCGCTAATTCTGCCTGAACTACTTTACCAGAGATTGGACGCCCAGAAATCTCGATTTGAGTCCCATTGCGATTAATGGAATATCCTACCTCAGCCAGATAATTCTCCATCACCTGGCAATCTTCAGCCTGAGCAGAAGAACTACATTGAATCGAATTACCAGTCAGAGCGGATAGCACCAAAGCCCGATTATACATACTCTTGGATGCTGGAAGAAGGTAGGTTCCAGAGAGCGTTTCGGGAGCAATAAGACGAATACACTCAGGCATTGTCAGGAGCAAAATGCTGTCTTACTACTGGAAGAATTTCTGATTCAGGCACGGCGATATCATAATGACAATGACCAATTCGGGAGAGCAAACTCAAGCGAATTTCATTGCCCTTATTTTTCTTATCGTTTCTCAGATAATATATAAATTTATTTTCTATTTCCGGATTGGCAAAATCAAGGGTTGGAATTGGATATTGAAGGCTTTCGATTGTTGCGACTATTTCTTCATACTGTGCTTGAGAAAGGGTCGAAAATTGTTTAGACAGAGCTGCTTCCATCTGCATTCCCCAAGCGATGGCTTCCCCATGTAAAAGGGAAATTTCAAGTTCGAGACAAAGGCTTTCCAAGGCATGCCCCAAAGTATGACCGAAGTTTAATATCTTCCGCATCCATTGCTCATCAGGGTCTGTCTTGACGATTTCCGCTTTAATTAATTGGGAGCGATACACCACAAATTCCCATTCCTGCTCTTCGAAGCTTCTACTGCTTAATCGTTTCCAATAGGTTTCTTCGGCAACCAATCCATGCTTTAGGCATTCAGCAAAACCCGATTTCAATTCGCGTGGAGATAGAGTTTGAAGCCAAGTAGTATCGCTCACCACCAGGGAAGGCAAAGAAAACAATCCCAATAAATTTTTCCCATGCCTCCAATCAATTCCTGTTTTTCCTCCAATTGCTGCATCGACCATAGCCAAGAGAGAGGTAGGAATAAAAAGGAAGCGAATTCCGCGTTTCCAACAAGAAGCGGCAAACCCAGCTAAATCTGTAATCATTCCTCCTCCTAAGGCAATCACTACAGCATTTCGATCCGCCTGAGCTTCCTCCATTTTATTCCAAATCGTTTCACAAGACTTCAAAGATTTACTCTCTTCTCCTTCGGGAAGGATGATAACTTCATGCGCTAACTTGAAAGCTTCGGCAAATCTGGCATAACACTCCCGGTGAACCTGAGAATCTGATATAAGCCACCAGGAGGATGCATTGAAATTAGCTTTGATAATTCTGCAATACTCATGAATATCAGTAGAAATCCAAAGCTCATGCTGATTGGGGACAAATCGGGGAAATTCAACAGGAAGAATGTTCATTTTTAATTTTAATCAGACAAAATTGCAAAAAACTATTGGGTTAGCATCTAACGGGGGGATAGTATCTAACAGGGGATTAGCAGCTAACCGGTATTCTCTCAGGTATCCGTAAATTTGCTTCGAATGCGTTCACTGCTGAAAATATTCCCTGTACTAATTGTCCTAATCCTCTTGGGTCTATTTCTTATTCCGAGTAAGGAATCTGGTTGTAACTCCATGCGTATTTTTCAGAAAAGGCAATTCAATATCCATCTACCTTATGGATATAGTGTGCATGGCATTGATGTTTCCAGATATCAATTGACCATTGACTGGGATGAAGTTGCAAAAGCCAAAGAGGGCAAGCATCAGATACGATTTGCTTTTATGAAGGCGACCCAAGGCATCCAACTAACCGATACAACTTTTAAGCGAAATTGGGTAGAATCCAAGCGGGCAGGAATAATACGAGGCGCTTATCATTATTTTGAGCCTTCAAAAGATGCTAGGCAACAAGCCAACTATTTTCTTTCCCGGGTAAAATTAGAAAAAGGGGATCTTCCGCCCATGTTAGATGTGGAGGAGCAGGGCAAACTCAACCGAAAACAACTTCAGGAGAAAGTCAAAATCTGGCTTCAAACAGTTGAAAAATCCTGCGGAGTAAAACCCATCTTGTATTGTGGACCGGCTTTTTATCGAAATATTCTACTAAAGAAATTTGAGGAATACCCACTTTGGATTGCCCATTATTATAGATATCAGTTGAGTGATGAATTCCATTGGAAGTTTTGGCAGCACAGTGATAAGGGCAAAGTGCCAGGGATAAAGGGCTATGTTGATTTCAATGTATTCTATGGAAGTAAGGCAGGATTAGATTCCATGAGGATTAGATAATATTTCCGTTTACCCTAAACCCCCGTTTACCCTAAACCTCCGTTTACCCTAAACCTCGGTTTACGGTAAACCCGAATGCGTTACTATTTTTTCCGTATAAAAATCTCAAAACTACCGCTTACTGATTATTCCCGATTAATTTTGTACCTGGTTTATCTTCCGATATATGCTTTCATTCCAGAATACAGAAATTGCGTTTCGCCATAAATCCCATGCTGAACTCAGAAAATCTAAATGGATATTCTCCCTAATGAGTGTACCCTTTCTGGTAAAAAAAGGTCCTGGAATGGTCAACTTTGCCCTTAAATCCGGATTACCCGTTACGGCTCTCATTCGATCTACTCTCTTTGAACAGTTTTGCGGAGGCGAATCCATTCAACAAACAATCAAGAGTTCTAAAAAACTCAAAGAATTCGGAGTGAATACCATTCTAGATTATTCCGTTGAAGGAGAAAAAAATGAAACAGGCTTTGACCTGTGTAGAGATGAAATCATCCGCACCCTAGAACACAGCAAAGCCCATAGAGAAGTATCGTTTACTGCTTGCAAAGTTTCAGGCTTAGGGAATATTGAACTATTAACTAAAATCCAATCTGGCATAGAACTATCTTTTCAAGAGCAGGATGAGGAGAGAAGGATCATCCGAAGAATGGAGGATATTGCCCATGCTGCAGTTCGATTTCAAACTCCTGTCTTTTTTGATGCCGAGGAGTCCTGGTTTCAAGATTGGATTGATACCCGATGTGAAAACCTGATGGAGAGGCATAATCAGGAAAAGCCCCTTATTTATACTACGCTGCAATTATATCGGCATGATCGCTTAAGCTATTTGAAGGAATTACACCAACGCAGTCAATCCAAAGGTTATATAGTTGCGGTTAAACTCGTGAGAGGAGCCTATCTAGAAAAAGAGAATCTAAGAGCAGAAACCAATCGGTATCCTAGTCCGATGCAGGCAAATAAGGAATCTACGGATAGAGATTATGATGCAGCTTGTGCTTATTGTCTGGAGAACCTTCAAGAGATTGCTCTGTGTGCCGGAACTCATAATGAAAACAGCTGTCTGCTCATTACCCAAAAAATGGAGGCATTCACTATTCCTCCCAATCATCCCCACATCGTATTCGCTCAATTATATGGGATGTCCGATCACATCTCTTACAATCTTGCTGCTTCGGGGTACACCACAGCAAAATATTTACCCTATGGCCCTGTGAAATCCGTACTGCCCTATTTATTTAGGAGAGCAGAAGAAAACACTTCTATCAAAGGACAAACGGGTCGAGAATTGGAGTTAATTCTGCGCGAAGGAAAGAGAAGAAAAAAAACTCCAGGGAAATAAAATACTCCTAAGTATAAATTTTTTATTCCGAGTCTAAAGAGGTGTTCATCAGAATGTACTAGAGTTTCATCATCAGCGAATATAACCGTGGTACCTTACCTGGGTTGACATCCCGGTATCAACTTTGTATATCCTGCGGAACCCCTACTTAAATATCTCTATTCATTTTCGTCTTTGCGCTTTCTATTCCAAACGACAAAGCCAATCAATCCAATTAAATAAATACCCAAGCCTACACCGCTGCCCATACGAGCCATTGCTAAATACGGAACTTCATATCTCAACTCAATAGTATGATTGCCCTCTGATAAAGAAACTCCACTTAGACCATTATGTACTTTTATTAACTGGGCTTCGGCACCATCTACTTGCACTTTCCAGCCTTGATCAAAAGACATTGGGAGCATCAAAATACCAGGGCCACGGCTGCGCACAGATCCAGATAAAGCATTTTCAGAATAAGTACTGAGCGCTAGGGAATCTGCTTTTAAACTATCCGTTAGGGCTTGATATAATTCAAAGGTAAATTGAGCAGCAGTATCGGTCAGTGAATAGGGCTTCATGCCTTCTGAATATTTCATTTCATTCTCTTGTAGCACAACAGCGCTCAACATTGTTTTGTCTTTAATAAACTGGCTTAAGCCTTCAAAATCTTTAGCGGAAATCCACTGATGATAGACAACTCCAAAAGGCAAGGCAAAACGATTTCTAAACACACTCACATCTTGAACCAAAGTAAGAGAATCATAGCCAAATCCATATAGATAGGGATTCCCCCCTTTATGCAAGGTATAGCGGCTGCCTGCCATGGTTAATAAAAGAGGCCTATTATTTAATCCCTGAGCCCAGCGGGTAGAAAATTCATTTTTACTATCCACTAATCCTACAGAAGTTAAGAATTCAATATAGTACTTTTGATTAAAGGAATAGTAACAGGAAGTGCCCATGAATCCCTGAACTAAAGCATCATTTAAGCTGGAGTGATAGGCAGGACCGGAAGCATAATCTTTGGCGACACGATAGAATCCTTTTTCCCGATTCTCGACAAATTGCATTGCTTCTCGCGTGTAATCATTATACGCAATTCGGGCATCAAGGTCTTTACCTTTTACCATATCCCGTTTATTGGCAGTGGGCAAACCGAGTACAATTAATTCTACGAGAACCAGTAAAGACAGTTGAATCGCCCAAGGTCTTGTCTGAGGGCGAGTAAGCAGAAATAAGCTGACTACTTCCACCACTAAAAACAAGGTTACCTGACTGCGAATATTTTTTTCTAGAATTGTTTTGCTTAAATCAAATGGAAAATATAAAAGCAAGAGCCAAAAACCTAAAGCACCCAGTAACCAAGCTATATTTAATTTTCCAGTTTGCTCAATTAAAGACAAGGCCTGCATAGCTCCTAGCAGTAATACCAAAACAAAACAGAGTGAAAATGTACGGTAATAATCTCCTGTAAATCCCCAGAAGGCAAAACGAAACCAAGGAAAAATAACCGGTATTAAAAATGCGATAAAAAGAAAAACATAAGCGATACCTTCTTTTTCGCGAAACCGACTTAATGTTTGAGGAAATAGAAGCAAGGTAATTAATCCCCCATAGAAAATAGGGGCTTCAAGGTAATTATTCCAACCTTTAAAATTCGCTAAGCCTCCTCCTACTAAATCATTTGAAAACAAGCGATAAATTACAGTCAAATAATGAATGCCAGCCGAAGGGTATAAATCCAGTAACCCTTGCTTACTCAGCATATCGGCATAGGAGGATGCTCCCCCCCCCCTAGGACTTTCCAGCATAATTTGTAAGACACTCACTGAATAAAATGCACTCATGAGCAATCCAATAATGGATAGCCCGGATAAAATTAGAACTGTCCGAATAAGCTCTTTATAATTTAATCCATACAAAATATAAAAACGGTAGAGAAAATAGGCAAACATAAAAATCCCCCAAGGCATTAAGTAAAAAGGTTGGAGTATGACCAAATAAGCCAATGCCGGCGAGAACCAGAAATAATTTTTTTGAGACAACAATTTTTCTGTTGCAAACAATAAAAAAGCAACTGCCAATGCCTCCATGGAAAAACCTGTCCACCCACTGCCCAAAACCATGTATCCGGAAAAGGCAAATAACAATCCCCCCGTAATACTCGCTAAAGGCTTATGTCCAGATACTCGAAGAAAATAAAAGAAAATTAAACCTCCGGATACCATCTTAATCACTTCAAACCAAATAATCATGTATGGAATTTGTTCGGGACTAAACCAGGATATCATGAGAGCAAATGGCCCCATCAGACCCAAACCAAATGCGGGCCCCACCCCATAATAATTTTGACCCATGCCTTGTCGAAAACTCCAGCCTGTTTCTGATTGGGTATTCCAGTATTCATTGAGATACATCCATTGAGGATAATTAAAGTTGACGGAATCACTGCCAATATCCTTAAACAAATAAATATATTTACCAACCAAATAATCCTGAAATAGAATCCAGGAAGCAAGCATAGCGAGCCCTAAATAAATATAGACTGCGTAGTTGGATATATACTCCGGCAAACCTATTGTAAGTCCGGAATTCATCCCAGTGGAGGCATTACTGCCTGCTTTCTTAGCCATGTTGTTGATTTTGTTTCTGATTGTTAGGTAAAGTTACTGAGCATTTTTCAACCCTCCTATTCCAATTTCATCCCAGATTTTCTCAATTGCGAAAATAAAGACGGAGGGTGGAAAAAAAATCTTCAGACCGAAGCGTTCCAAATAAAAGCTGTGCTCCCCCTTTCGTACGAACTTGAATCCCCTTATTTCCACTCACAGAATAGGCTTTCCCATGAAATCCATAACGAATTCCCCACCCCCCATATTCTCGAAGAGGCTTATAGGTAATTGCCTCTGCCGATTCTATTTCTTCCCATTTTAAATGATATTGCTTCCAATGAATTCCTTTGAATTGATAATGAATTCCCAATTCATCCACGGATACCTCTAGACGAAGAATAAAAATAAACCAACAAAATAAAGCGATAAAGGTGAGTAGGGCACCAATTAACCCAAGATTTGAAATAGGCTGATTTCCAAATTCTTGACCTAAAACAATCTGTTGCACGAATCCCCAAATAAAAATCAATGCAGGAACAGCCATTAACAACAACAACCAAGGCTGCCTAAATCGCTGTATTTCCAGAAATTTGGATGAAGCCTTCACCCTAATTTATTGTATGCGAATACGGATGCGTAAAGGGGTAATGCTTGAGCCTGTTTCTGTGAGCTCTGCACTAGCTATTGTGAGCACATACCAACCTGGGTTCAATGATTGCCTGCTTAAAGATAACTCATTATACCCACGGTTTAAGGAAATTTCCTCTTGATGAAGGAACATTCTTCCGGTCATGTCAATCAATTGACAGGATACTTTTCTATTTTGATTGGAATAAATCTGAACCTCTGGATGGGAATTGGCTTCCAATATATTCGAAGATTCAAAACTTAGGATTTTATCTTCAGAACGGGTAACGCTCAGAGGATGTGTATAGGTCGATTTCCCTCCTGTATATTCTTGCCGAATCCGGTAATAAGATTTACCCCCTAATGGCCGGGTATCCAGCCATTCGTACACGATATTGGAGCTATTCCCATCTCGAGAAGAAAGAGCGGATATCTCAGTAAATTCCTTTCCATCAAGAGAACGCTCGAGTACAAACTGGTCAATACCGGCATCATCCCGAACCACCCAGCGCAACTGTACAGCTTCATTCAGGGGCATCACTTTAAAATCTTCAATATCCGCAGCCAACCCTCCATTAGTTATTACAAGATTATCAATGGAAAAGGATGGGTCGGTTCCGGTTCCGTTTCCATCATTTTCCCAGCGAAATCCAATCCGAATGGCTGGATTATTATTGGCGGAGACGGGTAAATTTACTGTGTAAGCTAAGTTATAACTTCCATTATGAGGGGGGGCACAATTATTGACCGTTTGTGCTAAGCAAGGGACTAAAACAGACCAACTGGTTCCATCATGATACTCAATTGCAGCATAGTCAGAAGTACAATTTACCCCTCCAAGAAAATAAATCATACTCAAGGAAATTGAAGTAAGACCAACGGTAGAAATAACAGGAGATTCTAATCGAATACTAGTGGCTTCTGCAGGAGTGGAGTCATCATAAATAGCCCGGCAATCACCTCCGGGGCAAATCAAAAAGGCAGCGGTTGAGGTACTCACATTTCCTATATGAGCAGTGGCATTACCTGGTGCAGGATTGCTGCAAGTATTAGCACAGGGAGGCGCTGCTAAGAATCCATCTTCAGCACAACTTACAAACCAGCGATTGGCATTTACTCCATTTACCCCAATATTGGTCACATTCCAAACTCCATTGAGACTGGTGTAACCGTTACCGGAACATCCATTTGCACAGCCATTATCAAAATTCTCTTGCCAAACCTGTGCTTGGATCATTATCGGAAATAAGCTCGCCAGAATTAAGGATATTATACGCATAAACACCATTTTACAGGTCAAATATACGAATTTCAAATGATAAATCCGAACCCTATTCTGATAATGGGTATTTTCGCCCAGCAATACCTACATTTACTACAAATAGTACAGTTAAAATGAATACAAATATTCTTGTTTTTGGAGGAGGGGACCACGCTAAACAGGTTATTTCTATTTTGGCAGATGCACCTAATATTACGATACTTGGCATAATAGACCTTAATAGTCAACTATTGAGCCAATACCCTTCTATTCCTATGCTTGGAGAGGATTCTATCCTACCCCAACTGGCCCTACCTACCCAAACAAAATGCCTGATTGCAATCGGGGATTCCTATCGCAGAAAAGCTGTTTTCAATAAAATTAAAAACCTTAGACCTGAGCTGGAATTCTACACGCTCATTCAAGATGGAGTGCAAATTCATTCAACTGCCCAAATCGACCCAGGTTGTGTTATTTTAAGTGGTGCCATTATTCAAAATAATTGTCATATTGGTGCGCATACCTTAATTGGGTCGGGCAGCATTTTGGAACATGATTCAACCATTGGGAGCTTTTGTACCCTTGGTCCGGGAGTAGTGGGAGGTGGCAATCTTAGGCTTGGTGAATCCAGTGTAATAGGTCTGGGTACTAATATTATTCACTCCATCCAGATAGGATCTGATGTTGTGGTGGGAGCGGGTTCTTTGGTGTTGAAAAACATTCCGGATTCGGTTACTGCCTATGGCCATCCTATCCATACTCTAAAAGAACGAAAACCTGGAGATGCCTGGCTGTAAGGGTAGTTGCTAACGGGGGGATAGATACTAACCTAAAAAGTATAACGCATTTGAATTCTAAAGTCAGATCGTACTGGCCCCAGAGATTCCTCCAGGCCAGAACTGATGGCATTTTTACCCCTAAAGTTAGAATTAGAATACCTCAACCAAATATCAAAATGCTTCATTGGAGTTAACCGAACCATGAAATAATACCGGTCCCCTTTTCCAGAAAAAGAGGGAATGGAGTAAAAAGTAGGAACATCATTTTCAAATACATAAATCCGGGTATTATTATCCTTAGTATCAAAAATGGTATAGCGCAGGGTCAGATCAATTCTTCTTGCCACAGCCCAAGAAACATCCTGATAAAACATCATGCCGGAAGAAGTCTTGGCATTGGTTTCTTCATACCAAGAATATTCTATACGGGAAGAGATTCGAATTTCTTTTGCCAACTGCGCTCTAAAGTTTAACCTAAGATTATCTCTCCGAAAAGGCACCAGAATATTTAATATTTGTCCTTCTGGCAGTAAAGAGGTATTTCTGTCTTTTGACTCAGTTCGGAATCGCACATAAACCTCGGTTTTTTTACTGGGAATGTAATTGAGTTGCCCCAGCCAATCCTGACCGCCTGAAGAAAAAGTAGCAGAAGAAATATACCAAGGGAAATAGTATTTGTCAAAGTAAGTGGAAAAAGCCCAGCGTTTATTGGGCTTCACTCGTATCCCTGTGTAAACCCCGGTTTCATTGGCAGGTTGAAAAGGCCTTTCAGCAAAACCAAATCCTCGTAGGGTGTGAAAATCTTTATCAAAATGCCTAAACTGCAAGGCCACATCCATTTTCGGATCCAAAGCGGCTAACACTCCTCCCGTCATACCAAGCCCCCCTGATTGACTTTGAGCTATCTCACCAAATAAATTCATATTGCGCACTACCCAATCAAAATCAACTCCCCCAATATAATTCTGATCCCCCTGAAAATCAAATTGCTGATAGGTACGAGTCCCTCTTCGAATGGTATTGGAAAAATCCTGCAACAAATGCGTGGTACCAACTACCAAAGCACGACTCTGCCATTCAATTCGACCTCCCATTGTACGCTCCGAAACATTGTTTTTCTTAGCTATTTCAGCTGGCGTACGATGCATTCCAGCCATATTTAAGCTGGTAATTAAAATATCTTCCTGATTACCCAGAGAATCTGTTAATCCACTGGTTTGGGTTACCGAAGCATCCAATTTTCGCTCGGAGGCAAACCCACTTACCTGCACCTTGCCAATAGCATAAGTGGCTGCCCCACCCATCAGTCCATTGAATTCATTGATTGAAGTATAAGGGCGTATTCCGTAGTTCGGTCGCTTGATAGAATTGATCACTTCTGCTCCTTTTCCAAATCCTAAACCACCTGAGATAACTAGGCCTTGCCCAAACTGTACGGTATAATTTCCTAAGGCAAGGGCTTTCAAATTTTTATAATTTTTTATGGCAATATGACCCGCGACAAAATCATACCCATAAGTCTGGGAATTGGGATTCCATTTGAAGGCTTCGCCCGCATCTTTCTCTCCTAAAAGACACATGCTGAAATTCTGACCGTATCGAGCTCTGAATCGAGTGAATGTTCTCCAAGGTGTTCCTAAATATCGGTCATTTAACTCCCCTCGTGAATTAGTATCGGCAGGGCTATACCCTTTCTGATCCTCCAACACTCGGGAAAAACGATGCATCAATTCATACTGCATTCCTTTTATCAATTCTGAAACTGGCGGACCTGCCGGATTTTGGTTTTTATTATTAATGTCCAATTTACTGAATTCATCTACTGTAATATAGGGACCTACCTGTGAAAATACCTCAGGCGTGAACCCATCTACGGCCTGTAGTTCATACAAAGAAGTAAGTTTTCCATAGTTTTTAATGTACTTAAACAGGCTATTGATGAGTAAATCCGAAAAACCAGGTATCGGGCTTAAATCCGCTCTTGTGGCTGTATTTAAATTCAGAGGCCGCTTTCGCAAATCAGATAAATAATCCGTTATCTGAGTCCAATCCTGATCACTTGTTTGATTATCCGAAGTGGTCATGGCATCCTCTATGAGAAGATTCAGATCTGCATCGGTCGAATCCGGTAATTGGGCAAAGGCTGAACCGGCAGCTATCCATCCCAAAAAGAGAACCAGTATTATCCTCTTCATTTAGGCTGAGTTGAATTCCCTGAGTCTGGTTTGGTCTCCCCTGCTTTTTTATTTTCCTCCTGAGCGACTTTTTTGGCCGCTTTAATTTCCTGAGGGGAAGCGGTTACAGGCAATACAGTTTTAGGCTTAGTACCAGTAGGGGTCGACTGAGTCTGTTTTTGCCCTGCATTTTTTTCATTATTTCCCGCAGGTGCTGGAGACACTGCGGGCTTTGCTTCAGTTTCTTTCTTGGCATCCTTAGGAGTGACTTTTTCTTTTTCAGGAGCTCCTTTAGGAGTAGCCTCCTCTGCCGGACGATTGCCCAATCTCAAGGTAAGAGATAAGTGGGGAGTATATCCTAAGCGTTCATGATAAGAATTCGCGAAGTCAATACTCAGATTATCCATTCGGAAACCTGCACCTGCACTGAGGATAGAAGGACTGGTACTGTATCCTGCCCGAATACAAAACTGTTTCACAAATTGATACTCAAAGCCGGAACGCACGCCCATTGGATAATCTAAATATTTAACCAAGTCACTGGTTAAAATAAGTTTATCGGAAGCATGAAAAGTGACGCCCCCATTCAGAATGGTGGCGAGTCTTTCTTCTTGAACCGCACCGATTTTCGCCTGATTGGCATTTTGAGTCCAGAAGCCCATGGTAAAGCGTTTGGAAACATTGGCCATTAAACCCACATTGGCAAAAAAAGTATTGACAGATCCATAGTTTGAAATGGCCAGATTGAGAACATTGAATTTCACTCCTAGATGGATAAATTCATACAAAGTAGTGGCATAAGATATTCCAGCTTCATTTCTGCGATAGGCACCAAAACCAAAGGTTGAGGCGGAAGCACCGATAAAATGTTTTTGTTGAAAGGGTACGACAGCACCGAAAGAAGCGGCTGTAATTTCAGACAAGAGATAGCGACTTTCCGTAAACAAGCCCCCTTCAAAGCGCTTAATTCCGGTAATTCCTGCAGGATTTGCCCATAATGACCAGGCATCCCCGCGTATGGCAGCATAAGCCCCGCCTAAACCAAGTCGCCTACCACCAATGGGTGCTCCGTCATTAGATGCAAACAAGAATTGCACCCATAAAAGCGGAAAAAAAAATATAAGTTTTGATAGATTCTTCATAGTGGTGGCATAAAGATAAAAATAAGCCGGATACCCAAACTACCTATTCATGAAAATATCATACTTCAATAACTAAATCGTGAGAAATTATCCCCGATTACCTATTAAGTAAGTAAGAAATTCTGATGAGTATTACTTAACCCGCTCCACATAAGAGCCAGTTCGGGTATCTACCTTAATCCTTTCGCCCTGAGCAACAAAGGAAGGCACTTTAATGATTGCGCCGGTTTCCAGAGTTGCCGGTTTCGTCACTGCATTCACCGTATCTCCTTTCACGGCCGGCTCAGTGTAGGTAATTTCCAATTCCACGAAATAAGGAGCCTCGGCGGTCAAAGGTAATTCACTTTCAAAACTAACTTTTACGATGTCTCCATCTTTTAAAAAAACAGCTGAATCTCCAAACAATACTTCCGGAACAAGAAACTGCTCAAAATTTTCCCCGTCCATACAAACTAAGGCATTGCCATCTTTGTATAGATATTGTAATTCTTTGTACTCAACCCGCAGTAATTCAACCTCTTCTCCGGAACGAAAACGATATTCTACCAGCTTACCGGTTTTGACATTTCGCATCTTCCCTTGATAAAATGCCCGAAGATTTCCAGGTGTCCGGTGCTGAAATTCTATAACTGTTACAATTTCTCCATTGAACTTCAATACGGAGCCTACTTTTACATCTGCGGTTGTTGCCATAATTTTTTGAATGAATGGACAAAATTAACCACTATTACCCAAGGGGCAAAATCAGGAAAGGGTCAAATACCGTAAAAACTCATTTTTGACAGATTCTTCCAAGAATTTACCTTTGAAGGAAGAGGTAATGGTAGAAGAAGTATGGTCTTCTATCCCCCTACTGGAAACACATAAATGTTCGGCATCCACAATGACTGCTACATGTTCCGTATTTAAGACTTTCATCAAATAATCGGCAATCTGAATGGTTAATCTCTCCTGCACCTGAGGGCGGCGAGCAAAATGACGGACTATTCTGTGAATTTTTGACAAGCCCAACACATGACCATTGGATAGATAAGCCACATGCACTTTCCCAACTATTGGTACAAAATGATGCTCGCAGTTAGAATAAAGGGTAATATCTTTTTCAACCAGCATCTGATTATACCCGTAACGATTTTCAAACAAAGCCACCTTGGGTAAATTGGCCGGATCTAAACCCGAAAAAATTTCCTCCACATACATTTTGGCCACTCGATAAGGGGTACCAGATAAACTATCATCGGTTAAATCCAGTCCGAGTGTATGCATGATCTCCCGAAAATGAGATTCAATTTTTGCTATCTTCTCCTCATTACTCAATTCAAAGGCATCGGCACGAAGGGGGGTTTCAGCGGAACCAGAGGCATGTGATTCTCCCATTGATAAATATTTTTCCAAAATGTCTGTACTCATGAACAAGGCTTAAAGATAATTTAATTATTGTTGGGGAAATTATTCGCCCCGGTACTCTACAAAATTCCTTTCCGTCTCGAAAAGTTTCACAGAATAGAGTTTTCTATGAGAATTGGAAATTTCAGCTTCAATTTGTTGCCAAATGGCTAGGGCAAAATTTTCACTACTAGTCAATTTCCCTTGCATAAATGGCACATCCAGATTAAGATTTTTGTGATCTACCAGATTCAAAACTTTTTCGTCTAAAATTTCTTTTAAGATTTTCAAATCGATAACATATCCCGTATCGGGATTAATCGTACCTAATACGGTTACTTCCAGCACATAGTTATGTCCATGCCAGTTTTCATTACTGCAGGCACCAAATACTTCCTGATTGCGCTCTTTGGTCCAGGATGGATTATAAAGCTTGTGTGCCGCATTGAAGTGCACTTTTCGGGTGACATATACCTGCATTTTATTCAATTTTCCTACTTAACAGAAATAAAAAGAAAGGAATTCCAAATAAGGCAGTTATTATACCGATTGGAATTCCAGCAGGAGGAATAATCTCCCTGCCCAAAGTATCACAGAAGAGCAAATAAATGCCTCCAATCAGAGGCAAAAACTGGACATTTCTCCGATGCGCTGCCCCTAGCCAAGCCCGAGTAAAATGGGGCATCATAAGCCCGACAAACCCAATAGGTCCGCAAAACGCGGCTATCAGTCCGGCAGATAAAGCACATACAAAAATCAACTCTATTCGAAAAGATTGTAGATTCAGCCCTAAAGACCGTGCATGCTGCTCTCCCAAGATCAACACATCTAATCTGCGCGCCCGCATCCACCCGAAAGCCATTACCGGAATCAAAGCAAATGCCGAAACCCAAGCTGATTCTCTTCCACTTTGATTGAAACTACCCAAAGTCCAAAAGAGGATAGACCTCAAAGCTTCCGGACCTGTAAACACATACATCAGAAAGCCGGTTAAGGCCGTAAAGAGCGAAGATACCGCTACGCCTGCCATTAAAATACGATAGGTCTGATGCTCGCGTTGCCATCTACCAATGACCAAAACCAGAACTAAACTACCCAGGCTTCCTAAAAAAGCAATAATTGGCAAAAACCAAATACTCGATACCCAAGTGATAATCTGCGCAGTAATTAAGGAAACCCCAAAACCAGCTCCTGAAGAAGCGCCCAATAAATACGGATCTGCCAAAGGATTGCGCACCAATGCCTGCATGTATAAACCACATAAAGACAGAACCGCACCCGAAAAAAATACCGTTACCACTCGATACATTCTCAACTCCATTACAGATGTGCGAAAATCTGCTTGGCTCCGGGTACCACTGAGCCATTGCCACCAGTCTGTCCCAGTTAAATCCATACTTCCGGAATGCAATGACCAAGTCAGTATAGCCACCCCCGTAAGGCAGAGGACAATCCAGAGTAGGGCGATTCGTTTATTCATCTGTATTTCCTCCTGGCTGGAGAATAGAGTATACCTCCTGTAATGCCTGAATACTGCGAGGGCCAGGCCTAAGGTAAATAGAGGGATCTACCCGAAAAAGTCGTTTTCCCTGCACTGCCTTTAACCCACTCAGTTGAGGATATTTCTGCAAAAAAGCGAGTGCCTCTAATTCATCTTTCGCCGGCACCAAAATAAAATCTGGATTGTTTTTGAGTAAAAACTCAGCATCCACCTCCACATAAGCTCTGTCGAAAGCAGCTCCTGGGTTTTGCCCACCAGCAGTTTCAAGTATATCATTCAAGTACCCTCCCTTTCCAACAATCATCAAGGGATAGGCATTCACTAATAAAACAATGCTTTGTCGGGTTTTCTGTTCTTGTTTTATTCGATTGGTTTCCTTCCGTAAGGAATCCCCCAACTGAAGGGAAAAATCAGAACTACCAGATAAGATTCCCAACTGCTCTATTCCGAACCAAATAGACTCCAAATTTGGGTAAGACTGAAAAATGACCGGAACCCCCTGTTGCCGAAACCAAAGCACCTGAGCCGGAGAAAAAATTTCTGTTGTAGCAAGTATACAATCAGGCTGTAAAGCTAGGATACTTTCCCTGTCCAGCTCCGGAAAGGTAGTTACTTGTTGCAGGAGCTGGGTTTCCTTTGGGAAATCACAGGCTTGCGAAACAGCAACTAAGCGCTTAGATTCTCTAATGGCAAAAATCATTTCCGTCATACTGGGAGCGAGAGAAACTATGCGTTTGGGAGGGTCCGGAAAAATCATCTCCTTTCCATTTTCATCGGGAATACGAATAGAAATTAAAGGCGCCTGCTCGATTGCCTGCTTTCTTTCACTTTCGCAGGCTCCCAGGATAAACAGAAGGAAAATTAGGAGGATATTTAGCATCATTTGG
>JBEIHC010000056.1:0-18323 GCA_040381555.1 Bacteroidia bacterium | reverse complement strand
GCTACGCCTTCGCCTTCGCTCCACGCCCCCCAGAGGGAATTAACACTCTACTCAAAGAAATGAAATATTGTCTATCTTTAAGACGTACTAAGAATGGGGAGCAGACATTGGAGGATGTATTTATATATTTTGTCGAAAAGATTCTTTACTTATGTTCAAATGGCTTGATTTTATTGGAATCCTAAATTTCACTAAGAAAATTCGAGAATCAATTGAGTTATCAATTATTCCATCTTGGTTCATTTATAGTTTGCCGGACGCGCTTTGGCTATTTTCGTTCACAAGTATAATGTTATTCATATGGGGAAAATCAATTTGTCTAAATTCTACATTCTGGATTCTTCTACCCTCCTTCATTGGATTATTTGCTGAAATTGGTCAAGCACTTAATTTTGTTCCTGGAACATATGATATTATAGATTTGATTTTCTTAATTATCGTGTTACCACTTGCAATAAAAATAAATCATAGTATTCAAAATATTAGTACTAAATAGAATGAAAAAAAACATTTTTAAACACACTTTTTCAGCTCTTTCAGTTTGTATTTTCCTATTACTCGGGTATGGATCATATGACGATGAAACGACATCAAGTACACCAACTGAAGTAAAAATTGAATTACCTAAAATGACAGATGATGAAGCCCTATCCTATTTTAAAAACCAATGGGATTCTGTAAAACTTAATAAAGTTGAAGGGTTTCCCCAATACAAAACATTTTCCACTAATTTAAGTGAAATAATTCATAGTATGACCGAATACTTGCAAAAAAGCGACACGAAAATTGATCTGGAAAAATCCACTAACAAAGTGAATAAATTACGCATACAGTACTTAAAAAGTAAAAAATATAAGGATGCACAATATAATTACCAAATATACGGTCAACCATTCGCAAAAACAGAACTTCGAGGAGCATGTCGTGCATATTTGGAGGAATATGCCAATGACCCAAGCAGTATTGAGATTGAAGACTATCGTATCGAAGGTCAATCAAATAATGGCTGGGTTGTATCTGTTAAGTATAGAGGAAGTAATGCTTACGGCGCAATTGTTCTGAATTATGCCACTTTTGACATTAAATTTAATTCGGTTGACGAATTCTTTTATGTTGCTGGAGTAAACTGAAACAATAAAAAAAGTTTCTAAATTAGCTCAATGGCTTAACAACTTATCAACAAATTTTCCTTCATTGCATTTAATACTGATTAAAGATTTTAAATGAATACATAATCTTACCCTAACGATGACTAAACTTATACATCACCGAAATCTCGGCAGTTAAATTCGCGGCCGTGAAATCGCGATAAGATCCTAGCCCGGTCATAAATGTTATTCCCAATGGATTGGCCTTTTCCACAGGACGATAAATTTCAAAACCCATGCCAATTCCATGTGACCAATAACGGTTTCTAAATGACGATCCATAATATCGAGATACAGGATAGAGGTTATTCGAGAAATACTCATTACTACTAATATATTGATTGGACTGATACAATAAAAACTGAAAAATATTAGTTCTTACCAAATAATAAAGAAAAGTCATACCAACATTATAGGCTGAAATAACGGTATTCTTAAATGGTGCACCAACAATTTGTCCACCTATTCTACCTGACCACAATCTGTATCCCAAACCATACCCACTGGTTGTTCCCAGAGACAAACCCAATTCATGTCTAAATCTTGAGGAAGGGATCACTGAATCTGGATCCATTTCATTTTGGAATCCTATGCATTTTGGAGATTTATAAAAAGCATTCACTGCAGAACATTCATGAATGCTTGACACGAAAATGCAAATGCCCAAAATACAATGAATACATGCCTTTTGCAACACAACTATACCTTGACAATTAGTCTTCGGTGCTTTCATATTTTCTCTTTAAATTCCGATTAAACCTTATAATCTATAACAGTCACGACTTTAATATTTTCGAAGATGTGGATTTCTGTTAAATTTATACAACAAGGCCAACTCACCAGTGATATTTACTTGATTAAAATTCTGGTAGGCCGCCCACCCTACCATCATACTTAGACCGAAAGGATTAAATTTTCCTGGACCTCTAAATATTTCATAGCCTATACCAAAACCGTTATTCCAATTCCGGTTTTTCAATGTTTGTGGAGGATCATAATATTTTGTGTCATTGTCGGAATTGTAACCATATGCACCAATATATACATTCGAACTCATGTAATGATTTCCCTGGTAAATAAAAAAATTATATTTTGGGGTTTTAACTGCAATTAAATAAAAACTTATGCCACCAAAATATTTCTCATGTCCTTCCATCCATTGTGGTGCAAAGGTAATCTGTGTGCCAAAATTTTTTATCCAAAAGCGATAAGCCATACCACTTCCTATTGTGAATCCTCCGGAAAATCCAATTTCATGCTGAATAGTAGTGCGCTTTACTGAATCCCTTGAAGTCTCCACTTGAGCCATAGTCCAAAATGGAATGAAAAACAATATCAAACCCATTATATGAGCTCCATTATCTTTGACTTTGATCATAATTATATCGGTTTCTTTATAATTTATTAAAAACGATTTTCACAATTAATCACGGTGGAACTTGTATAAAATGGACATGTCCAAAGATATTGTTCCCCTTTTAAAGTTTTCATAAACGCCCCAACCTGCCATCAAACTCAGTCCTAGAGGATTTTTCTTTTGCTTGGGTCGAAATAATTCATATCCAATTCCAAATCCATGTGAAAAAAGTAATTCCTTTAGGGTTATACATTCAACACCCTTGAATGGGATTGGATTAAAATCATAATTATAAATTGTCCGGCTTTGTAAGCGGTTACCCTGATAAATAAAAAAATTACTGACAGGTGTAGATTGCAGGATATATTGAAAAGTCAAGCCGCCAAAATAGTTTTCTCTATAATAATTTACAATTGGGGCAAAGGTTGCCATGACCGAAAACCTATTCATTCGAATTTTGTATGCAGGGCCAAAACTAATGGATGTCCCTGCGGCAAATCCAAGCTCATGCCTCAGGCCTCGAACCTCGGCAGTTTCCAAGGTTTTTTGCGCAAAAAGGGAAGGAATCATTTTAATCCCATGAAAGAGCAAAATGAACAAATATATTCTAAGCAGCATAGGTAGGTCTTCTTATGAAGGCAGTTTAAATATTTTTTCATTGCATCTCGCCTCCTATCCAGATAGCCGTGTTATTTTTGCAGAATTATTCCCCCTTATGCGCCTCGACTTCCTCACCCTTTTCCCTGAAATGATGCAGCCCGCTTTGGAATGCAGTATTCTGAAGCGTGCAGCACAGAAAGGGCATGCTGAATATCATCTTCATAATATTCGGGACTATGCTACCGATAAACATCAGTCTGTGGATGATACTCCTTATGGGGGCGGCCCAGGAATGGTCATGCGGATTGAGCCCATTGCTGCTTGTATCCGGAAACTTCAATCGGAAAGATCCTACGATGAAGTCATTTATCTTTGTCCGGATGGAGAAACGCTGAATCAAAGTATCGCCAACCAGCTTTCCCAGCACGGCAATATTATTTTGCTTGCCGGCCATTATAAAGGCATTGACCAAAGAATTCGGGATATTTTCGTTACCCGGGAGATTTCCATTGGAGATTATGTACTATCCGGGGGGGAATTACCCGCATTAGTATTGGCGGATGCATTGGTCCGATTGATTCCTGGGGTGCTCAATGATGAAACCTCTGCCCTATCGGATTCTTTTATGAATGGGTTATTAGATGCACCTGTTTATACGAGGCCTGCGAATTTTGAGGGCAAGGGTATTCCGGATGTACTTTTATCAGGACATTTTGCTAAGATAGATCAATGGAGGGACGAACAAGCTGTGGAAAAGACCCTAAAACGGAGGCCTGACTTGTTCAAAAATTATCAGAAAAAAAACTCGGAGTAAAAAAAATATAGCTATATTTGCACTCTATTTTAAGAATAGCATCTCAGAATATGTCCACGAAAGACTTAATTGATTTAATCCAGTCCGAAACTTTGAATAAGGAAATTCCTTCTTTCAAGGCTGGAGATACCGTAAATGTGCATGTGCGAATTGTAGAAGGAAACAAGGAGCGTATTCAGCAATATCAAGGGGTTGTGATTGCCCGTTCTGGTGTTGGAGCTACTCAGACCTTTATGGTACGGAAAGTATCCAATGGAACAGGCGTAGAAAGGATTTTTCCTTTATTCTCTCCTAACATTGACAAAATCGAAGTATTGAAAAGAGGCGCTGTTCGTCGTGCGAAGTTATTTTATCTTCGTGGCTTGAGTGGTAAATCTGCTCGTATTAAAGAAAGAATCGTTAAGTCAACAAAGTAGTATTTTTTTTCGCTGGAAACTTGACTTGTTTCCAATAGAATATTACTTTTGTACAACATTTTAAGCGGGAATAGCTCAGTTGGTAGAGCATAACCTTGCCAAGGTTAGGGTCGAGAGTTCGAGTCTCTTTTCCCGCTCAAAAATGAAAAGCGAGAATACTCCATTCTCGCTTTTCATTTTCGCCGGGATGGTGAAACTGGTAGACACGCAGGACTTAAAATCCTGTGGCCCGAAACGGCTGTGCGGGTTCGATTCCCGCTCCCGGTACGAAAAACAGAGCGAGAGTGAGAGCGAGAGCGCGTAAGCGATTTTCGGTCTCACTCTCGCTCTGTTTTTCCACTCTTCTCTCGCTCTCACACTCACTCTCATACTCGTTCTCAAACTCACTCTCGTTCTGTTTTTCCACTCTTATCTCGCTCTCACACTTGCTCCCATATGAGATTCGCGAAGCATCGCGAATCTACTTTCGCATTTGTTATTGGACAGGAAATTGCGCGTTTATACACCATGAAAGCCATTCTAGCGTTTTAAAACTTAAAAAAACACCCTTTAATCGCCATGTTTGATTTTGAAAAACTTGAAGTGTATCAAAAAGCGAAAAAATTCAATGCCCTTGTTTACCATTTTTTACAGAAGAATCCGAATATAGACGCGGTTACCAGAAATCAATTCCGCAGAGCTTCTTTTAGCATCATGCTCAACATTGCAGAAGGATCCAGCCGATTTAGTAAACCCGACCGGCGAAACTTCTTTACCATTTCTAGAGGCTCTATATTTGAATGTGTAGCTATCCTCGATTTTCTAACAACAGAGAATCTTATTTCGTCTGAACTTTATACTACTCTATACCAGGAAGCCGACGAACTCTCCCGCATCCTCTTCTCCATGATTCGGAATCTGGAGAAATAAGAGAGTGTGCAAGCTCGCTTACCCCAAACAGCGGATGCTTTCGTGTTGTAGCTGGGGGTGGAGGGAAAATAGTTGGGCTGTACCCGCTTGCAGCAAGTTTTTCCACCCACAAGCCCATGCTTGCTTGCTGCAAGCGTGGGGCTTAGGGTAAATCTATAGTCTGCAATTAATTCCTAAGTAAAGCCCAAGTGACTTTACTCAAAACTTAGCATTGCCTTATTCTAACAAAAAGTCGTTTAACTCGCTGCCAACATTTCTGCCGACTTCATAATGCCCAATGCAGACTGACGAAATTCTGATTCCGCCATTTCTCGGCTTACGGTATATTTTTTTATTTTCTCTCCAGGAAGATTATACATGGAATCTCTCATGATTACTTCCAAAATAGAGCGAAGACCTCGAGCTCCAAGCTTTAGCTCATCGGTCTGGTCAACGATAAAATCCAGAGCTTCGGGTTCAAAGTTTAGCTTAACTCCTTCCATTTGAAATAAGCGAATGAACTGTCGAACGATGGCGTTTTTAGGTTCGGTCAGAATTCTTCTGAGTGCAGGTTTGTCTAATGGATCTAAGAAAGACAATACGGGCATTCTTCCAATCAATTCAGGAATAAGTCCAAATTTCTTTAGATCATTGGGTTGCACATAACGGAACATATTCTCATGGAGCAAATCTTCCTGTGTTTTATTTCGGTTGAATCCAACTGTTTGAACAGAGAGTCTTTTGGAGATTATTTTTTCCAGTCCATCAAAAGCACCACCACAGATAAATAGAATTTGTGAGGTATCAATTTGTACCATAGGTTGGTCCGGATGCTTTCGTCCTCCTTTTGGTGGAACATTTGAAACCGTACCTTCCAGTAATTTTAATAGAGCTTGCTGCACCCCTTCTCCGCTCACATCCCGGGTAATAGAGGGATTGTCAGCTCTTCTGGCTATTTTATCTACCTCATCAATGTAAACAATTCCTTTTTGGGCGGCTTCCACATTATATTCTGCAGCTTGAAGCAATCTTACTAAAATACTCTCCACATCCTCTCCGACATAGCCTGCTTCGGTCAAAACTGTGGCATCCGCGATACAAAAAGGAACATTCAGCACTTTGGCGAGCGTTCTAGCCATTAAGGTTTTGCCTGTACCTGTAGGCCCAGCTAACAGAATATTGCTTTTTTCAATTTCAATTTCTTCCCCTTCGGTATCTTTTCCTTGCGGTTTATTCTGTTTGAAGAGCAATCGTTTGTAGTGATTGTGAACGGCTACTGCCAAGACCTTTTTAGCTTCATCCTGACCAATCACATATTCATCCAAATGCGCCTTAATTTGTTTTGGGGTCAACAGTTGAATGCTGGAAGTAGCAGAAGCGGATTTAGATTTTGACTGAAGAGCAGCGAACTCTTCCTTCAGGTGATTGTGTGCAGTTTCGATACAATCTGCACAAATATTGGCTCCTTTTTGACCGGGAATTAACAGAATATTATAATCTTGTGGGCGTCCACAAAAGTTACACCTTGCAATTGGGGCCATGTTTAGGATTTCAGGTCAGTGCGATTCGGCAATACTTCATCAATAAGTCCATAAGCCTTAGCTTCATCCGCACGCATCCAACAATCTCTATCGGAGTCCGCCCAAATTTTTTCATAAGTTTGACCAGTATGCTTAGCTAGGATTTCGTACAATTCCTTTTTGAGTTTTTGTATTTCATCATGCACAATGGCGATATCTGAAGCTTGTCCTTGAGCGCCACCCAATGGCTGGTGAATCATAACACGAGAGTGCTTTAATCCGGATCTTTTACCTGCTGTTCCAGCAGCCAATAAAACAGCCCCCATGGAAGCTGCCATACCGGTACAAATAGTTGCTACATCTGGTTTGATGTAGTGCATAGTATCATATATTCCCAGACCAGCATATACAGATCCTCCTGGAGAGTTTACATATACATATACATCGCGAGAAGCATCTGCAGATTCAAGAAAAAGCAACTGAGCACAAACAATATTGGCCACATAATCATCGATAGCATGACCTAGGAAAATGATGCGATCCATCATCAAGCGAGAGAACACATCCATGACAGCCACATTCAGGGAACGCTCTTCTATGATGTTAGGGGTTAATCCAACAATACTGGTATTGACGGCGCTCACATAATCATGCAAAGTATGACTACTGATTCCTTTATGTTTGACTGCGTACTTTTGAAATTCGGAACTGAACATATTTTAGTGGTTTTGAGTCATAAAGATACTTCCTGAATTTGGAAAGCGACTAATTTTTTCCACAATTCAAAAAACCAAACGAAAAGCAGGACAAATTGTTCCAGGATAATCTGGAAAATTAAGCCCTAGCAAACATACTATGATTGATTAAACTGAGTAGCTGAAACAGACTGTTTGGCTACATTGACAGTTTCCCTGAGTTTTGAAATCAGTTTATCCTGCAGTAACCCTTCATACATTTGGTTATAGGAGTCTTCATTTTTAAGGAAATAGGGTATGAAGGCTTCTAATTGCTCTTCGTCCATTCCTCCTCCAAGCATTTGGCTGGCTCTGTTTTTGGCTTCCTGACGGATTTCATCTTCTGTTACCCGAAGGTTATCAAAATGACGAATCAGGGTGTTTTTTAAAATGGACCATCGAAGCTCTTGTTCCCAAGCGGGAAAGCTGGATTCTATTTCTTCTGGAGTTCTTTTATTTTCTTCCTGTTGAGCTAACCACTTCTTCAAAAACGATCCTGGTAAATCAAAAGAATGGGCTGCAACTATTGCTTCTTGAAGCTCATAGATAAATAACTTTTTAGCTTCAACATTTAAGTATTCCTCAATAGAACTTTTTAGTTTATCCTTGAAGTCCGCTTCATTTTCAGGAGTATCATTTCCTGGAAACACCTTCTTGTATAAGTCCTCATTGATTTCTGCTGGCTCATAGTGGTTAATCTTCTCAACCGTAAACTGGATTCGCTTTGACTGACCTTCTTGATTGTAGCGGCTCAAGGACATACCTAACATCATCGCTCTTTTTTTGACGCCTTTAAGGAGTTTTTTCAAGTCCAAGCTAATCACTTCTCCTATTTTAATTCCTTTAGGAAAGCCCTTACTTGGAAGCGAATCTAAGAAATTGGGATTTAGCGTAAACTTATTGGAGATTCCACCCTCTATCACTTGACCATTGTCATCTACTTCTTCAATTTTCCCAAACAAATAATCTCCAGACTCCGCTACTTCGGTGTTGGTCATTTTACCAAAACGATTTTGAAGGAGTTTCAATTCTTTATCAAGATAATCATCATCTAGACCCACCTCATACTCTACTAAGTTGGGAATAGTTAGATTTAAGTTGATTTCAGGTTGTCTGCCAATTTCAAATTGAAAGGTGAAGACATGGCCTTTATCTGGGTCAAAATCAGTGATATCAGCAGGAATCGGTAAGGGATAGCCCAGCAGTTGAATTTTATTTTCGTTGATATATTGGTCAATACTTTCCTGAAGTATTTTATTCAATTGTTCGCGTAAAACTTCTTGACCATACATTTTGCGAACGATTCCGACGGGTACTTTTCCGGGTCTGAATCCGGGCATGTTGGCTTTCCGGGAGATTTCTGCAAGTGATTTGCGTACTCTTTCAGAATAGTCGTCTGAAATTACCTCAATGGTAATTGTGTGTTGTAGGGGAGCCGTTTCTTGGAGGGTGATGTTCAAGGTTTCGAGATTTATAGTTAATGAAAAACCTTGTAAGCCTGGATAGGCTTACAAGGTGCAATCAGTGCGGATGAAGGGACTTGAACCCCCATGCCTTGCGGCGCCAGATCCTAAGTCTGGTGCGTCTGCCAATTTCGCCACATCCGCATAACCCAATCGAATGTTTATTCTTATTGGAAATGCAAAATTAGCAAAATTTCGTCATTGAGCAATAGTCTTTTTTTGTACTTTAGTGGAAGACATCATTATGGCGAAAGTTCTTACACCCGAACAATTAGAGCAGGAAAAAAACGATATCCTGAATGCTTACCGTGGATTAATCAAATCCTGCCATGACCACACCAGTAGTGAGGACCGTAAATTAATCCGCAAGGCATTTGAATACAGCATGGAAATGCACAAAGATGCCCGAAGAAAATCTGGGGAACCTTATATTTTTCACCCAATTGCTGTAGCCCGGATTGTAAATAAGGAAATTGGCTTGGGTACTACCTCCATTATTTGTGCTTTACTGCATGATGTAGTAGAAGATACTTTTGCCGAAGTGGAGGATATACGCAGAGAGTTTGGTAATACCGTGGCTTCCATAATTGATGGACTAACCAAAATCTCTGGAGTGTTTGACCATAAAAGTTCTCAACAAGCGGAGAATTTCCGAAAAATGCTCCTCACCCTGTCTGATGACATTCGGGTGGTCTTAGTTAAATTAGCGGACAGACTTCACAACATGCGGACCCTAGACCACATGAAGCGGGAGAAGCAATTAAAGATAGCCTCCGAAACTCATTACCTCTATGCTCCCCTAGCCCACCGGTTGGGTTTATATAATATTAAATCAGAACTGGAAGACCTTTCGCTTAAGTATTTGGAGCCCAAGGTTTATCGAGATGTGACCCAGAAAATGCGTAAGTACAAGGATGATCAAAAAAATTACATCAATGCCTTTGTCCGAAGCATTCGCGATCCACTTCAAGTTGCCGGATTAAAATTTGAAATTAAGGGACGATTTAAATCTATTTCCTCCATTAACCGGAAAATGATTGCCCAATCGATTCCTTTTGATCAGGTCTTTGATCTGTTTGCGGTAAGAATTATCCTGCTTTCCAATCCTGAAAATGAGAAATCTGATTGCTGGAAAGCGTATTCTTTGGTGACGGAAAAATACATGCCCAATTTAGAGCGGCTAAGAGATTGGATAACCTTACCCAAAAGTAATGGATATGAATCTTTGCATATAACTGTTATGGGCCCCAAAGGCAGATGGGTAGAGGTACAGATCCGCACACAGCGTATGGATGACCAAGCAGAGAAAGGGTTTGCCGCCCATTGGAAATACAAGGATAAAAAAGGGTTTGATGATAAGGCCTTTGAACAATGGCTGGGTCGTATTCATGAGCTGTTGGAAAATCCTCAGCTGAGTGCATTGGAGTTTGTGGATGAATTTAAATCTAATTTAAGTTCTGATGAGGTGTATGTTTTTACGCCAAAAGGAGATTTGAAAACTTTACCTGGAAAATCCAGTGTACTGGATTTTGCCTATGATATCCATACAAAAGTGGGTAATTCCTGTATTGGTGCAAAGATCAATGGGCGTTTGGTGCCTTTAAGTTATCAGCTTAAAAATGGGGATCAGGTTGAAATTATAACCTCCCGGAAGGAAGAGGTAAGGGAGGAATGGATGAACTTTGCTCAGTCCGCTAAGGCCAAAAAGAAAATAGCTGAGGCCATAAAAGAGCAAAAGAAAATTATTGCTGCCAGAGGACAAGATATTTTTAACTGGAAAGCAAAATCACTGGGAGTGCATGAGGATCATGAATTTATGAATGTGATTTTGGCACATTTTAAGATTCGAAACTCATTTGAGTTCTATTATCAACTTGGAGCGCATCGCCTTGATATCAAAAAATTACAGGAGTTGGTTCAACTTCGAAAAGATCAGATTCAGAATAAATCAAAGCCTACCATCAAAGAGGGCACTCATAAGGTAACTGATCCTAAAACCTTTGAATCCTTTATTCGGGAGAAACGGGGCGTTGATACGGATATGTTGGTAATTGGAGAGGACTTAGAGCATATTGATTATCATTTTGCCCCCTGCTGTCAGCCCATTCCGGGAGATGAAATTGTAGGCTTAATTATTCCTAGAAGAGGGATTGAAATTCATAGAACCAATTGTCCGGAAGCAGAAAAATTAATGTCCAACTTTGGATCTTCCATTGTCAAAACCCGATGGACAGAAGAGGAAGATATTGCATTCTTAGCAGGCATAAAAATTATTGGAGAGGACAGAATTGGCATGATGAACAATCTGATCAAAGTAATATCTCTCAGTATGAAAATCAACATTCGAAGCATTACCATAGATACAGAGGACGGAATATATGAGGGGGTATTTAAAGTATTCGTTCACAGTGCCCATGAGCTGACCAAGTTGATGGAAAACTTAAAGAAAGTTCAAGGGGTATTTTCGGTGAATAGGGCTTGAGCGGTTAGCATCTAACTGAAAAACCCCATCTAAACAAATTTAGATGGGGTTTATTCCTTTGGTTGTGGACTGTACTGGATTCGAACCAGTGACCCCTACCCTGTCAAGATAGTGCTCTAAACCAACTGAGCTAACAGTCCTATTGAGGTGCGAAATTACATCGCTTACCCTTAATTCCAAAATTAGTTATTCTCTCTTCCGTATTCCATTAAGAAACTCTTGATAAAATCATCCAAGTTCCCATCCATTATAGATTGAATATTACTGGTTTCTGTATTGGTTCTGAGATCTTTCACCAATTTGTATGGATGGAAAACATAATTCCGTATTTGAGATCCCCATTCTATTTTCTTTTTGGTTCCTTCAATTTTATCCAGTTCTTCCTGTCTTCGCTCTAACTCGGCCTGATATAATCGAGACTTCAACAATTTCATCGCCTTCTCTTTATTCATGAGCTGGCTGCGTTCCTGCTGACACTCTACAATGATTCCCGATGGGTAGTGGGTAAGTCGAACAGCCGTTTCTACTTTGTTCACATTCTGACCGCCTTTGCCTCCGGCACGAAAAGTATCCCAAGAGATGTCTGCCGGATTCACTTCAATTTCAATGTCATTTTCTACTAGTGGAAAAACAAACACTGAAGCAAACGAAGTATGCCTTCGTGCATTGGAATCAAAGGGAGAAATTCTGACCAAACGATGTACACCAGATTCACCTTTAAGGTAGCCATAGGCAAAGCTCCCTGTTACCTCAATCGCACAACTTTTTATGCCTGCTCCATCGCCTTCTACCTCATCCACAATACTGAATTTCAGGTTATGTTTCTCCGCATACATAATATACATGCGCATCAGCATGGAGGCCCAATCCTGGCTTTCAGTTCCCCCTGCACCTGAGTTGATGTTGATGACACAATCATTCTGATCAGCCTCATCCGAAAGCATGTTTTTGAATTCAAGGTCTTCAACGGCGGTAGTAGCTTCAGCAAAAGCTTCTTTTAAATCCTCTTCTGTTGCTTCGTTTTCTTTAAAAAAATCAAACACCACTTCCGCATCTCCCACTTTGGAATCGCATTCTGACCAGGCATCGGTCCAGGTTCTGATTTCTTTGTTTTCTTTTAATATGGTCTCCGCCTGTTTGGGATCATCCCAGAAACCCTGACTTTCGGTCAGGCGAAGGTTCGAATTTAATCTTTCTAGTCTTTGATCGACTTCAAAGATACCTCCTCAAGGCGCCCACTCGCTCTCTCAAATCCTTAATTTTCTCGCTGGTCATGGTGTAAAAATAAGATACAAATATACGGAGCTTTCTTGAGTTCGAGATAAATTTACCCCTTTGGAGTATCTAATTTTAACTCAGATAGGGTTTAGTTATCCCTCCTCTTTCCAGTATCCGATATCAGTTTGAATGCTATCATCTCCTCTGAAGGCATCCTGAAAATGAATGATTTCCGGAGGGTTATTTTGTGTCAATCGAATTGCTACAATATCAAAACGAGCAGGAACCGTCCACATTTTTTTTTCATATACAAACGCATCCGCTGCCTTGATACAAGACTTTTGTTTGGCAGGAGTTACTGCCATTTCTGGAAGATTTCCTTCCTGTGTGCCTGTTCGAGTTTTTACTTCCACAAAAATTAATTCAGTGTCTTGTAATAAGATTAAATCTATCTCAGCATTTTCAAAACGATAATTCCGCTCCAATAATATATAGCCTTTTTGCTGAAGAAAATCAGCGGCCAGGTCTTCTCCCTTTTTTCCGGTTATTAAGTGTTCTGCATTCATTTTCTTATCGTTAGAATTCTGCCTACTGTAAATTGCACATAATCCGAAATAGACAAATGGGTTTTGAGATATACGCCAAAGTACCATTTAGGGGAAGTAAAATAGTTTAATCCAATTCTTTGGTACCAGGCTCTTTTAATCAAATCGGGTCTAATGGTATAAACACCTATTTCGGTAAATAAAGATAGGCGCCCCATCATTAATCTGTGCCCAACTGTAATGCCCGATTCTCCCACGGTGTTAAAAGAAGGGGTGGATTTAGACCTGTGCAGATAGGAGTAATCGGTAAAAATATCCAAGCCAAAGAAAACACGACTGAGGCTTTTGCGGTGCATTTGATACCTAAGAGATAATCCCCCAATTCCATATCGAACAAATGATGCAATTCCCTCTTGTTTGGTCGCGCCATTTAACGAGAGATCAAATTCCAGTGTTTTTCTATGCTTTAATTGGGCAGGTTTAACTGGCTTGAGATGATATCCTTGTATTCGGGTTATACCCAAATGTAGGTTAGGTAAATTTACGCCATAATTGGGCAAGTCAAAATTGCCGTTCGAAAAATGGGTCAGTCCTATTCCCAGATCCGTTTCCCAATTCTTCCCAATCTTCTGATGCCAGACAAAACTGAATTGCATGACAGGATTCACATGAGCCCCGATGGCAATCTGTTTCCGATTTTGGGTGGGATGGTATCGTTTGGTCAATGCGGCAATACCCGTGCCTAGGCGAAAGTAAATACTTCCTGTTCCGAAAGAGAACATTCGAAATTCCTGGTGCGGAACCAAAGCGAAAGCATGACCTGTCAATTCAGGATTACCTTGATCTATCCAAAGCAATGCGATACCCGACCTTGGAAGTCTCATTTTGGCTTCCCAAGGTTTTGCCTGTTTGGGATGCCGGGCAAATGAATATCTGAATTCTATCCCTTTAATGTGGGATTCCAATTGTTGCAAGTAATCATGATGCGCAGCTAAATAGCCTCCGTAAACATTTACGCCATATCCAGACGGTATTCTAGATTGACTAAAAGTTCGGTTCCCCAAAGGGAGAAGAAATACAATTCCCAATAAAATCCTGATCCAACGATTCACCGCTCAAAAATAAGTTTTCCTTGCATTCATCGACCGGAAATCTGTGGGGTTTTGTATTTTTGAATCCCTTTAGAGTTTTTTAAAGGATTTATTTAAAGTAATACATTAGGTTATGCAGCTTAAAAGCTTAGAAATAAATGGCTTCAAGAGTTTTGGGGATAAAACCAAACTATTGTTCGACCAAGGGATAACCGGTATTGTCGGCCCCAATGGCTGTGGCAAGTCCAATGTAGTAGATGCTATTCGTTGGGTTTTGGGCGAGCAAAAGACAAAAAGATTGCGTTCCGATAAAATGGAAGAGGTCATTTTTAATGGTTCTTCCAAGCGAAAAAAGGCCTCTTTATGTGAGGTTGCCATGACTTTTGAAAATACCCGCAATATCCTACCTACAGAGTATTCAACCGTTACAATTACCAGGAGATTGTATCGGGATGGGGAAAGTGAATATCTATTAAACAATGTTCCGTGTCGACTAAAAGATATCACCAACCTTTTTATGGATACGGGGGTTGGATCCGATTCTTATGCCATTATTGAATTGGGTATGGTGAAGGATATTCTAAACGACAAGGATGATTCCCGAAAACAATTATTTGAAGAAGCAGCAGGGGTAGCAAAATATAAAATTCGAAAACATCAGACCTTGCGCAAACTGGAGGATACTCAAAAAAGCCTTTCTCGTGTGGATGATTTGTTGTTTGAAATTGAAGGTAATTTAAAGACCCTAGAGAAGCAGGCAAAAAAAGCAGAGAAGTATTTAGAGTTAAAGGCGAGCTATCGGGAGTTGAGTTCTCAGTTGGCATTTCTAAAGATACGACATCTGAATGACCAATATGAAACTGCTGCCAAAGAGGAGCAGACTACCCAGGAACAGGTGATGGGAATTCAATCTACCATTGCCAAATTTGAAGCAAGAATTTTAGAACTCCAAAAAGAGGTGGTGGACAGGGAAAAGGCATTGGCAGATTCTCAAAAAGATCTGAATGCGCATATTGACGGGATTAAAAAAATTGAAAATACCAAGTCCATACGAAATGAAAGATTAAGATATTTACAACAAAGAGAATTTGCGGTTGGCCAACAAATTGAAACGGAGAGGGGGCAGTTGGAAAAATCCGAACAATTTATTCGTCAGGCAGAAGGGGAATTGGATGAGCTGCAAAGAGGTTTAGTTCAACAAGAGAGAAGTTTTGAAGAGCTCAGTGAAAAATATAATCAAGCCAGACAAAAGCAGCAAGAGCAGCAACAATTGTTGGAGCAGGCAATTGCCCAGTTAAGAGAGGCAGAGCAGAATATTGCCCGACTGATTAGAGAAAAAGAAATTCGTCAGATTCGTCTGGAAAGCCTTCGTACAGAACTCAATCGTACGGAAAAAGAGAAGGCTGAACGATCTACCGAGTTGGATAGTTTTGGTGTAAAGCTTCAAGAAATACAAGCAGTTACAGAGCAGTTGTCTTTGGAGGTAGAAAGTTTGAAGAATCAAAAAGATTCTGCGGAAGAACAGGTTCAGCAAATTACAGATCGATCTAATAAGCTGAAAGATGAGATTTTTAGGAACACCGGTATTCGAAATGCGAAGCAGAATGAATATGATTTAACTAAAAGTTTGGTTGAAAATCTGGAAGGGTTTCCGGAGAGTATTAAATTTTTGAAGAAAGAATTAACCTGGGCGAAAGAAGCGCCTTTGCTTTCAGATATTTTTAGTTGTGATGAAATTTACAAAGTAGCCTTTGAGAATTTCTTGGATCCTTGGATGAATTATTACATCGTGGAGAACCGGGATGAGGCTGTGGCAGGGATACGCCTGCTGACCAATGCGGCCCGGGGGCGTGCGAATTTCTTCATCATGAGTGAATTACGCAATTATAAGCCCAATACCGAACTGCAAATTCGAAATGCCACTCCTGCTATTCGTTTAGTCGATATCAATGAGAAGTATCAACCTTTGGCCAATTATTTGTTGGACAAGGTATTCATGGTCTCTGCTGAACATGAAATTCCTGCTGAGGTACCTTCGGGTGTGGTGGTGCTCACAAAGGAAGGTAGTATCACCGAAAAGCGCTATATTTTGAGTGGTGGTTCTACCGGCCTATTTGAAGGAAAGCGTTTGGGGCGTGCTAAGAATCTAGAGAAATTAGAGAAAGAGATTCGGGTTTTAGACGGTAAAATTCAAGAAGAAAAATCAGAATTAGACAAACTTCAATCCAGTCTAATCCGCATAAAAGATCAAAATCTTGGGAAGCTATTTGATGAAAAAAATCAGGTATTCCAAAGTAAAAAGCAGGAACTCGGAATTCTCAAAAGTCGGGAAGAAGAATATCGAAATTTCCTTGCCTCTACAGGAGCTCGGTCTGAGGACATACTGGCAGAGATCGAAAAAGTGCAGGAAGAAATGTTGGGTTTAGATCCGGATATTGAGGAAGCGAAAATATTTGTGTTAGAAATTCAGGAGAAAGAAGGAGCGCAGAAAACTGCCCAACAAAAGGCATCTGCTGAGTTTACCCGCATTTCAGAAGAATATAACCAGGAGAATATTTCCATGGTGCAACTTCGAAATCAGGTATTGAATCTGGAAAAAGATGTTCAACGAAACAAAGAAAACGAAACCAGAATTCGGGAAAGCTCCTCTAATTTGAAGAAAGAACTGGAATCCACGAAAGATGAAATCCAATCTCTTGTGGAAGTGAATCTTCAGAATGACGATGAGATCTTGGACTTGTATCAAGTTAAAAAGGACAAAGAAAGTGCGACAGAGGCCTTAGAAAATGCCTTAGCTGTGTGCAAATCATCCATTAACCAAGTAGATCAAAATATCCGCGCAGAGCGCCGTAAAAAAGATGATTTGGAGAATGAGCGTAATACCATTAAGGATAAGACGAGTTCGATCAAAATTGAATTGCTCTCTCTAAGAGAACGCATGGAGGTTGAGTTTGGAATTCAGCTGGCAGATTTGACAGAAGATATTTTAGAAACGCTGGAACCCGAAACAAGCTTAGAAGACTTAGCTCATCGGGTGAGTAAAACCCGGGAGAAAATACATTCCTTTGGAGAGGTAAATCCCATGGCGGTGGAAGCTTATAATGAGTTGAAAGAGCGCTATGATTTTATTCAGGCACAGAAAAATGATTTGGTTTCAGCACGCGAAAGTCTGCTTCATACCATTGCAGAAATCGATAACGATGCCCGTGCTGCTTTTATGGATGCGTTTACCCGAATTCGCGAAAACTTCATCAAAGTATTTCAAACTTTATTTTCTGAAGGAGATGTGTGTGACCTGGTTTTAAAGAATGGGGATGATCCTTTAGATTCCGATATTGATATTATTGCCAAACCTAAAGGCAAGCGTCCCTTGACTATTAATCAGCTGTCTGGAGGGGAACAAACCCTAACCGCCATTTCACTGCTTTTTGCTATTTATCTCCTAAAACCAGCACCCTTCTGCGTTTTTGATGAGGTGGATGCACCTTTGGATGATGCCAACATCGATAAATTTAACAATATCATTCGGGAATTCTCGGGCAACTCTCAATTCATTATTGTTACCCACAACAAACGCACCATGGTTTCCACGAATGTTATCTACGGCGTAACCATGCAGGATATGGGGGTTTCAAAAGTCCTTCCGGTTAGTTTGGAAGCCCTAAATCTGAATTAGTGGTTAGTGGTTAGTTGTTAGCTCACTAGCCCCTAACAGCAAGTCCCTTTTCAGGATTCCTCTCAAAATGTTTGAATTGCCAAATCCACACAGTCATGCCGAGTAGGTGCCTAATTAAGATTGGGCTTTTATGTATTTCTAGCGCCGTATCGAGGCAAGACGGGCAATGCCCATAAGCTTTTAGAGATGTACCGTCTTCCCTCGATACAGGCGGCGCTCATAATTGCTTTAGAGTATAAAAATAATTTGCCGCCTTACTCGGGATGACTGCTGGGGTTGAGGAATAGCTTTTTAGTTGTTAGTTATTAGTTATTAGTTATTAGTTATTAGTTATGCCTTCCCAAACCACTAACCACTAACCCCTAACCACT
>JBEIHC010000055.1:0-18363 GCA_040381555.1 Bacteroidia bacterium | reverse complement strand
GTACTATTGTCCCGACCGGGTCCAAATTCCAAAATAAAATCTGCGTCCAACCGATAATCTTCCCCTTTCGCCTGTATCAAATGCTCGGTTCTGAGTTTACGCATCAACCATTTCCGGCTTTTATCCGGATTATGATAAAATGATTGTTGGATTGAATCCCATTCTGTGCCTAATGTGGCGCGAACTGCATCCATTCGAAAGGGTTTAATTTCAGTATGAAACCCAGCACCGGGTCTGTATAGGCCACTTTCCCAAACCGAATAATCCGAATGCGTAAAAGGAATATTCGTTTGCTGGGCAAATAAATTACCCAACAAAAGGAACAGAATGCTACAAACAATTATTTTATTCATATACGATCACGATAAAAATTATAGAGTTGGCAACGGAAGCCAAAACCAATGAATAGGATTTGTTTTGGGCGATAAGACAAGGTTGTTACATGTTGAAATCCTGGCTGAACAATTGTACCCATTATGACTTCACCCGTCAACATAGAGGGTTGGTGAATAATTTTTGCCAAGCGAATTTCACTTCGTAATGAATGTCTTCGTAAACCCTGTAAATAAACATTTCCATAAGAATAGGGATTTACCCGAGATTCATCTTTCAGAATATCCGCGCCATAATGGGAATAATAAGTATCGTTTCCAGAAACTAAAAAAGTATTCTTGAATTCTACTGTAGCGCCATTCCGCATATAATTTAAAATCAATACTGGCTCAAATAAATTTGCCCCTGCTGGATGGGCCAAAGCTTGTGCCTGATGAGAATAACTAATTCCTGGCTGTCTATTGCTATAGGTGTAAGGACGAATCATATTTAATTCTGCTAACACAATAAATCCTTTTAAATTAAATAAATCAAAGGCCTTCACACCCAGCTGACCTGCCACTTTATTTTGGAAAAACCCATTGCCAGTTCTTAATCCTTCAAAATTAAAATCATCCAATATAAACTGACCATAAGCGGTAATGGAATTTCGAATTTTATACTTAAGTCCTAAAGCGAGTAACGCATTCCCCATAGAATTTAAAGAATAATTAATCGGGTGGTAAAACACTACTGGATTTAGGTAATTCAAGTCCCAGGTTTTATTTCCTCCAGTTTGTGTTCTTTCCCAAATAACACTTTCGGTTAGGCTGGCATATAATCGACGACTCAGTTTCATTTCCAAAGATTGCACAGCCATAAATTTTCGAGTAGTACGAATAGTACCATTATCCAGCAGCATCACATTATCGGGAGCGGCCAATAAATGGGTGTATTTTATTTTCCAGAAAGAAATCGAAGTTCGTAAATAAGGATAATTATAGGCATTATCGGAAAGGGTAAGGGAGTGATATCCTTCGCCAAAAAAATGTTTCCCCTGCCCTGCCATTATTTGAAAATACTTATGAGGCGTCCAACTTATCCAACTTTCAACAAAGCGTGATTCATAAAACGAACGATTATTGTTATTATGTAGATTCATCCCTTCCCCAGGATTAGCCGTTATAAAAAACGCATCAGAATAAAGAAAGGACTGTGCAGACAATCCGGGTTTAGTAATTTGAATAAAATCCGAATATCCCCTATCAGCAAAGGATTGTAATCGGCGATACCCCAAATGCCAATCCTCGCCTAATTCAAGGGAAAGATCTACGCCAATAGCTCCTTTGACGGGCAATCCATAATACTGAGAATTAAAATACAAATCATTCGTATAAGATAGGTCCAGCAAAGGATTAGCCTTCAACTTCCAAGATTTTCCGGAAATCTGAATGATAGACCGGGTAGAAAATTTACGGGTAGAATCAGGAGAGAAACGAGTTGGGTCTGCAATAACCCCCGCCCGGGAAAAATCCCTTGAGGTAAAGGGCCTCACACCGGAGAAAAACTCCTGATCGGGATGTTGAATTGCCTTTTCATACATCCAGGCAGCATCCCGATGCAGCGGTAGAGGCCGAGGATTCTGCTGTGCTCCCAGAATATGAGCCAGCAGAATAACCAATAAAAATAGCAGGGTAGTTTTCATGCTTCTTACAAAGATAGCATTTCAGTTAGAAAATACGGAAATCTGTCGCGGAAAATGTAACTTCGCAGTGTAACATGCGAAAGAAGGTATTTTTCATTTTTGGCACAAGACCGGAAGCCATCAAGATGGCACCGCTAATCCTCTATTTCCAACGATTCCCGGAATATTGGGATACCCGAATTTGCGTAAGTGCGCAACACAGGGAAATGTTGGATCAGGTATTGGCATTTTTCACTATCCAACCGGATTTTGACCTGAATTTAATGCGCGCCAATCAAAGTTTGGCAGGATTAAGCAGCCGAATTCTAGAGGGTCTCGACCCTATCCTATCTGAAGAAAAGCCCGATTTCGTGGTGGTACAAGGAGATACTACCACAGCCTGTATGGGAGCTCTTGCAGCTTATTACCGACAAATTCCCGTCGTACATATCGAAGCCGGACTCAGAAGCGGAAACAAACTGTCGCCCTTTCCTGAAGAAGTCAATCGCATCATTGCCGGACATATTGCCAGTTGGCATTTTGCGCCTACAAATGGAGCCGCACAAAATCTACTGGCTGAAGGAATTCAAAGCAATGTATTTGTTACCGGAAATACAGTAATTGATGCGCTATTATTAGGCCTAGACAAAATTAAATCCGAAGGAACAGAACCTTTCGAACAGCAGTTTCAATTGGGTAATTCGGATAAAAAAATCATCCTCGTTACCGGCCATAGGAGAGAAAGCTTTGGAGAACCATTTGAAGCGATTTGTAAAGCCTTATTGAAATTTGCGGAAAGATACCCCGAAGTTGAAATCCTCTATCCCGTGCATTTAAATCCTAATGTACAAGAACCCGTTTTTAGAATTCTAGGAAAGGCGCCTAATATCCGTTTAATGGATTCCCTCAGCTATCCTCAATTAATCTATATTCTCTCCCGATGCCATTTTATCCTAACAGACTCAGGAGGAATTCAAGAAGAGGCACCTGCACTGGGAAAACCGGTACTGGTCATGCGGAATGTTACCGAAAGAATGGAAGGCGTACTGGCAGGAACTGCTCAATTAGTGGGAACGGAAGCCACAGACATATACACTGCAGCCTGTGAATTAATGGACAATCCGGAAGTCTATGAAAAAATGGCAAAAGCCGTTAATCCTTATGGAGACGGCACTACCTGTCAGCAAATAGAAACCTTGCTCCGAAGCCATGTCTTCCCTGCCTGATTCAAAACTCACTCGACTGAATTGGTTAGATATTGCCCGGGGAATAGGAATTATTCTCGTGGTGATTGGTCATGTGGGAGAGGGCATTATTCAAGCGGAACTCAATTACCCCACCTGGATGGAAAATCTGGTGAAAAGTATTTACACTTTTCACATGCCCCTGTTTTTCATTATGTCCGGATTTCTATTTCAACCCTCCTTCCAAAAAGTCCCCGATCATTTTATCCGAATAAAAACCGGAACCATCTTATATCCTTATCTTGTCTGGAGTATTATTCAAACGGTAATTGAGGTAGTGCTCAGTTCCTATACCAATAAAGGAATTTCCATAAACGAATTATATGGAATACTCTGGCAACCCAGAGCGCACTTCTGGTATTTGCATGCATTATTTATTATCTGTATAATTAATTATTTATTATTTCGATATATCCCTAGGTATGCCGTATTGATTGGGATTGGACTTTCCTTTGTTCGATTTCTACCTTTTGACTATGCGGGTTACTGGATGATTCCCCTCCATAATTTATTCTATTTCAACATTGGCATCCTTCTTTGGCAAAATAGAAACAAAATACTGCACCACTTGCATGAGTATAAACGCATGGCAGGATTCAGTATTCTGTTTTTCTTAGGACAAGCTTGGTACTTGCAGTCAGAGATTTCTACCTATTTAATTGGAGTAGCACTCGCGCTCTTGGGTTCATTTTGGGTATTATCCCTTTCTGGATTCCCATTTCCTAAATGGATATCCCAGAGTTTGCAGTACTTAGGAGAAAACTCTTTATATATTTATTTACTGCATGTCTTAACCGGAAGCGGGGTAAGAATTGTGATGGGAAAATTCCTACATATTAATAATGGAGAATTACATTTGATTGCAGGAACTATAGCTGGAATTATTTTACCTATACTCCTCACCCTGTTAATCCGAAAGATGCAGTGTATGTGGATATTCTCTATTAAAGTATAAAAAGTATGAAGATTAAATTCTTCATGGCAGATAGGCTAACTTCTTTCCTTTGCGTAAAAAATACAGAATAAAATCGATTGGATTTATTTGAATGTAAAAATCCATTACAAGTAAGCATAGAAACTTGAATTACATTCGCACGGAAGGGTGTGACGCACGGCATAATTTCTACCCTTTTTCATAGCCCGTCTTGCCTCGATACGGTGCCATAAAATACCTGAAAGCTCAATCCACATGCGGCACCTACTCGGCATGACTATTTTGCATTCAACCCAAACAGTCATCCCGAGTAAGGCGGCGAAACCAATTTATTATTATAAATTAATTTATTATGCCGCCTGTATCGAGGGACGACGGTGAAGTTTCAAGATTTTTTAAATGGGGACAGCAGGGCGTGACGCACGGAGGGGCGTGACGCACGGCAGGGTGTGACGCACGGCAGGGTGTGACGCACGGCATAATTTCTACCCTTTTTCATAGCCCGTCTTGCCTCGATACGGTGCCAAAAATTCTTGAAAGCTCAATCCACATTCAGCACCTACTCGGCATGACTATTTTTCGTTCAACCCAAGCAGTCATCCCGAGTAAGGCGGCTAACCCAGATTCGTATTATAAATTATTTTAATGCGCCGCCTGTATCGAGGGACGACGGTGGGATTGTATGCATTTTTTATTAGGATGAGGCGTGAAGCACGGAAAATTTCAAGGAACAGAAAACCTTGCAAGCCATAATCTGGAATTAAGAACGGTATAAATTGATGAATAAAACAATCCTTTGGGGAAAGGCTAAAGCCCCAAACAAAAGGAAGATGTCCTTGTGGGGCTAACCCCCCCCACAAAAGGGAGATGTCATTTCAGGACAGCGTGAGGGATAGAATCTGCAATAAATATCAGATCTTACTCCCCACAAAATAACTATGACCCATTTTATGGCTGCCAAAAGAATATCAACTCAGCAGGTTGACACCAAATAAAAAAACACTTCGATTGACTAATTCCTACCTCAAAAGCAAAATGCCCTTTCAGCGCAGCAGAAATAATTTAACGACAATTCTCAATTCTTCTTCAATATCCAAGAATAAGTTTCATCCTTAAGCTCAATCATTTTGGCAACGAGTTCCCCTCTTTTGGTACTATGGAGTACACTCAATCGGTAAAAATCTGTGATAGTATCCGGAGGAATAACTTCGGTGGTCAGACCCTGACTTTTCCAGTATTCTGCTTCTTTGAGCACATCGGCTTCTTTCGAAGAGGAGGCTACAATTAAATAATATCCTGTTTGAGGAGATGAGATTTCTATAGGTTCTTCTATTGGGGATGCTGGATCTTCAGCTTTAGAACCTTTAGCTTTAGAACCTTTAGCTTTAGAACCTTTAGCTTTAGAACCTTCAGCTTTAGAACCTTCAACTTTAGAACCTTCAACTTTAGAAGCTTCAGCATTAGAACCTTCAACTTTAGAACCTTCAGCATTAGAACCTTCAGCATTAGATCCTTCAGCATTAGAACCTTCAGCATTAGGAACTTCCACTTCAGCAGAAGCTACAGGTTTAGGAGCGTTTTGGGGTATCCAAAACCATAAACCCACCAATAAAACCAAAAGCAAAACACTTAGAGTGACAGCCCAAGGAAATTTCCGCTTTTTGCGTTCTTCTTTTTTTCGGAAATTATCAACTGCCTTTTGAGCAGGCCCAGGAGCGGGTGCAGTATTTTCAGTTACAACAGGTTTGGGTTTATCTTCAGCAACGAGGACTACCTGGGGCTCTGGAGTTGGAATGACCGGCTTTTCTTCGGCAACTGGGGGCTGAGGCGTAATTTCAGGTTGAGGAGGAGACACTTCCACGGGTTTCGGGATAGGCAAAATTTCCACCTCAGGTACTGGCACTGCCGGGCTTGGAGTAATGATTGGTTCTTTGGGAACATCCAAAACAGGAGGCTGAACGACTGCAGCAACAGGGGTAACTTCCTTTATAGGAGTAACAGGGGTCGGCGCAGAAATAGCGGGAGTAGCAGCCTGCCCGGATTGTTTTGCCGGAAGAAGAACATCCTTGAAGCCAAACAAGTTGGAGTAAATAGCCTGATGAACATCTGCATTCCATTCCGCTTCCAGTCCGGCACTGCCCAAGAGTATTCTGCCCAAGCCTTTTAACTCATATTTTCCGTTGACATTCAGAACTTGAATTATTTCTTTACCCATCGTCTCTGCAGCAAAGGCTTGCTCGACCGCAGGATTTCCGGGTCTATTCAGAAATTGCTCCAAAGCGCGAACGCCTGAGGGACTAATTTCTTCCGTAAAAACGATGACTTCTCTAGGGGCTTGAACTTTCTTTTCTACCTCCTGTATCTTAGCTGGAATATAAGCACGATAAAAACTTCCTATTCCGGGTACAGAAAACGAATCCAAATGACGCAAAGCGTCTATCAGTAAAAATTCAACAGGCAGCGACATGATTGATTAAAACACTGCTGACAGCCCTCCTCTGAAATCCAGAGGCCTTTCGGGGTATAAATACCACCGTTGGTAAGTTTGAGCTGCCAGATTGTTTGCCTCCAAAAATAGAGAGAATCTTTTGTAAAACCTATATTCCAGCCCAATTCCAATATCCGAAAAGGCCGGGGCAGTAACAACGGAGTAGGCATTTCCAGTAGCGGCAATGCCCATAGTCCTGCTTCCAAAAGTGTAATTCTTTAGGGTAAACTTTAACCTATCGGTCGGAATCCAGGACAAAAATACCTCCGCCCGAAAAGCAGGCTGATGAAAAAAATGTGCCACTGTACCCGTTTGATTGTTGTTGTAGGAGATAGCCCCCCCGCCTTCCCATTCCTTCATTCGGTTTAAGGTCCAGTCCAATCGAATACCTTGCTGCACAAAACCAGTATCATACAAAACAGTAAAGTACCCTTCCCTTCCGAGAGCAGAATAGTATACCGCCTGACGATCTGTTTCTCTGGCATGCAAGCTCAGTTTCCAAGTAAGCAATTTTGCCCATTTGCCTGAAAAATAAAGCTTCGCCACATATTTATCGATTGAAGGCAATACCCTGGTAAGAGTATCTAAATAAGGATTCTCAGCAATCCACTGATACATCATCTGATACCTCATCCCCCCGGAAATTTCACTCCCAATTTCCAGTCTGTCCTTGAGCATTTCAAAGCGTCCTTGAATATGCGGATAGAATCGGGATTCGCTCTCTGTCGCAGAATACACATTCAGACCAAAACCGGCCTTTACCTCGACTTTATCTTTTCTCCAGGCAATCAATGGCCGCAGATGGTTGAATATCCTCCCCTCACTCAAAGTGTTGACATTATTATTGCCAACAATCAACTCATATTCGGGCTCGAGGCGTAACTGATCTTTCAAGAAAGTACTGATGCCCATTTGCACCATCACATTCGTCTCCTGAGATTGTAAATTATCCTGCCAGACTCGAAATCCTAAGGTACCAGAATAAGTAGTTTTAGCTCCAGGGTCATTGCTCTTCAAAGAAACATCCGAGTTCAGTCGAATCCAATTTCTTCGAGTACGCAATTGCTGATCTAGGGTATTAACCAACAGCGGATCCCCATAATGATGATAATCTGCCTGATGGAAATTAGCCTTGAGGCCTAGAATAAATCGATTTTTATACCAATTCAAATGCCCATTCGCTTTATGCTCTAGGAATTCCGTATAGGGCAAATACCCATTGGCCATCCCGGAATGATGGGCATCTATCCCCCATCCGGTATTTTTATTGCGTCCATTATACCAGTAAACATCTGCTGAAGTAGTAGCAAATCTCCCTCCCCCTATTTTAATGTATCTGCTGGGTTGGTCAAGCAAAGGAGCATTTAAAGGAGGGGGAATTCTTACGGAAGCTTGGGGCAGAACAAAGTCCACCCGAACATTCCGCTCATTGAACTTTAAATTTGGCCGGGAAAATTGTGTTTCGGGAACCGGCACCCGAAGCTCAGGCTTTTCAGTTAAAATGAGGCTTTCAATTCGGACATTCTCTACTGCCAAAGAATCTTCCCCTTTATTAAATGGGTTCTGAGCCTGGAGGGTGGAGATCCAGAGTAAGCCAATAAATCCGATAACTAGAATAGATGCTTTCACTTTGATTTCTTTTTACCTGGTTCAGGGGAAACTTGATTTGCCGGAGTGGGAGTCAATTTCTTTTGCTTCTCAAGAGCCTCCTCTTTCATTCCGGGAAAATACTCCTCGGGCTGAGATAAGATATATTCAATTAAAGAGCCTGCTTGAAAATCATCACCTGCTTTTATATAGGCATCTATCATGACCATATAAGCTTTGACGACCCATTCGGGATAAGCAGAATAGGCGTCCTTCAATTGGAGAGCAGATTCTTCGGCCGCTTCAATATTACCAGAGTTTGCCTGCATTCGCACTATCTGATAACCTGCTTCTGCACCAATAGCAGACTCCCGAGCTTCTTGTACCAATGCTGAATATTCTCCTTTCGCCAAAGAAGTATCATTTTGTGCTAAATAAATTCCCGCTTTTTTCAGTTGTAGCGTAAAACGCTGATCTAAGGACAAACCGGGTAATAGGTTGATACTTTCAATAACTTCCAAAGCAGATTTCATCTCGGAGAGTTCAATTCTGGCTTGCACTTCTAGCATTCCGGCTTCCCATTTTTCTGAGCTGGAAAGCGCAAACTCACGCGCTTTTTGGAAGGCAGGTCCTGCTTTTAACCATTGTTTCTGACGGGTATAAATTTCCCCCATCATCTTCCACGCCGGGCCCATCTTCTCATGCACGATTTTACTTAAAGACAATTCCTCTAAATCCGGCAAAGCCTTATCTTTTTCTCCTATTTTGTCATAACAAACAGCCCGAAAATACAAGGCATCCGTTCTACGCGGAGTACCCGGGTACTCTCTTAAATACAAACTCAGCAAAGGGATAGCATCTTTCCAGGCAGAGGCTTCATACTTATCGGAAGCGGCCTCCCAAGCTACGCCCTCTAATGCAGGATTAATTTCCGGACAGGCTTTGCGATACTGAGACATAACATCCGCAAATTGATCTGAACTAACAATGAAACTGATATTATTCAAAGCGGAAACAGCCATGGAGGTATCCTGACAATAGTCCGTGAGTACCTTGCGGAAATACTTCTCTGCCGCAGGTTTATCATTTGAGTTATAGGCAGCAATACCCATTCGATTCCAAGCTGCAGGTACAAACTCACTTAAAGGATGTTCCTGTATGAGTTGCCGGCTATACTGACTAGCAGATTTATAATCTAATAACCACTTAAGGTAAGTTTCAGCTACCTGATCTAAGGCATCATCCCGAAAATCAGATTCCCGATGATTCTGAATTACTTTTTTAAATAAAGCTGCTGCCTCGGTATATTTTTCCAGTCGATACTGAATTCTACCACTTTGAAAAATAGCATAATCCGGATAGGCTAAACCCGTTTGTTGCGCCTCCTGAAAATGCTTCAATGCTTCTCGATAATTTTTTAGATAAAACTCACAATCTCCTGCACGCAGCAAAGCATCCTGATATAAATCGGGCGATTTGCGTTTATCTGCCATACTGAGGTAGCGATTGAATCCTTCTGCTGCCTCTACCGTATTTTCTTGCATCAAATTGGCCCAAGCTCTTCCATACCAAGCTTCGGCTTGAAAAACATCAGCTGCTGCAGGTCGCTGAATTAATTCCGTGTATTGCCGCAAAGATTCAGAATAATTCCCCTGACGAAATTGAGATTCTGCGTACCAATACCGGCAAGCGGCAGTGATGCCTGGCTCCTGAGTTAAGTTAAATCCCTTACGGAAATAGATATCAGCTTCTTTGTACGCTTTTTTACGGTATAACTCCAAACCATAATAATAGCACGATTGCTGATAGGCAGACAAACTCCTGTCATCATTGGTTTTGGCAGATTCTAAAAATGCAACCGATTCTTTATAATTATTGGAATAAAATAAGACCTCCCCAATTAAAGCTTTCGCCTCAGAGACAAATCTTCCGGAAGGATATTTTTTCAAATAGGATTTCAATTGGGTAACGGCATCCTGCAAGTATTTCTCCTGATAGGAAATCTTGGCATACTCCATCATTGCATCCTCCGAAATGGAAGAGGGGACTCTTTCACTGGCGGCTCGCATAAAGGCCAAACGCGCAGATTCAGTTTTACCCTCTTTTAAAAAACAAAAAGCTAAGTAATAGGAGGATAAAGAAGAAAGACTATCTGCTTGAGTAATCAGCTGCTCAAAAATAGGCTTCGCGAGGGCATACCGATTTTCACGAAAAGCAGCATAAGCATACTGATATTTCAAGGTAGGATAATTCAAATTACGCTGAAGCTGATAGCGATCAAACCATTCTAAAGCAGCAGCATATTTTTCCTGACGCAAGGATGTTGCCGCTAAAATCAAATAAATTTCCGGATCTTTTAAATTATCTGGAAGTTGTTGAGTCAAATTCAGTAAAGCATCCAACTGACCTGATTCATAATAACTGCGTGCCAAAGCCAGAACGGTTTCTGCCGTATGACTGGAAATTCCCAAACCATTGAGCGTTTGAATGGCACCGGAGAAATCGCTTGTTTCATATTGAATGACTCCTGTATATCGGATGGCTTCTAATTTCCATTGACCCTCATACTGCATTAAGTCGGAAAAATACTTTAAGGATTTGGCATAATCTCGATATTGATACCAGCAGATGCCGGCCATATAGCGCAATTCTTGATTTACACTATCGGGCAGCCAGGCGTCCGGTATAGATAGCGGCGCAATTTCTTGCAAAGTTTCGCGATACTGTTTATTTCGAAAAGTATTTCTTGCCAGCCAAACCCGAGCCATTGGGGCCGAAACATGCGCAGGATAAGAACTTAAAAAGGAGCGTAATTGAGCTTCCGCATCGGGTCGATCTAAATGCCAAGCACAAAGCGATTTGAGGTAAACAGCTTCTGCTTCATAATCTGCCACGAAGTTCTGCTGACTTGTATTTGTTTTAGAAGCGATAAATAACTGAAATGCCGAGGAGGCAGCTTCATATTGCCCAAGTCGAAACAAATCCATTGCTCTCTGATATTGAGCAGAAGCCTCATAAGTACCCGGCAGGGAATTCTGAGCCCTGAGGAAAAATACTGTCAGAAAGAATAAGCAAGAGAGCAGTAGCCTCATTTCAATAAGTTATTTGAATGCCGACAGAAGGAATTAAGGGCAATTGATTCACACGAGTATAACGCACCCGATCGATATAAAATATATTATCCCGATTATAGGTATTGTAAATGGAAATATTCCCTTCTACAAGAAAGCGATTTTTCAATTGCCATCTTCTTTTGATGCTCACATCCAATCGATGAAAATAGGGCAAGCGACCTTGATTCAAATTGGCACTATACAGAATACCCAGATTCCCATTTTGCTGACCAATATTGGTTTGTGAACCATTGTTATCAAAATTTAATTTTTCAAAGAAACCCTGAGTCTGGGTAAAGGGGAATCCAGATCCTAAACTCCAGCGACCGCCAAACTCCCACTTGGAGGATTCAAACTTAGCTTTGAAGGGCAGGCCATTTTGACCGTCTTCTTTCGCCCGGTTAATTTGCTTATCATACACATTCCCTTTGGAATAAGAAGCAACCGTATTGGCTGTATGCCGACGATCAAAACTAGCTGGATATTCCTGCACTCCATTGTTGCGTGTAATGAAAGCCAATCCATAATTGGCATATAAAAACATACCCTTACGATCGTACTTTAAGGAAACATCTCCTCCATAAGCCACCCCCGTTTCTACCGTAAAATCAGGGTCTGCCGGGAAAATCTTAAATCGATTAATGGTAGTTATCTGAGAGAAATTCTTGTACCAACCTTCGATAGTCGTTTCCAAATTTTCAAATAACTCAATTTCCGTACCCCCCACTAAATGGGCAGCCGTTTGCAAACTATGACTCTGAGTGGGATTAGCCAAATTGTCTGGAGCAGTCATAATGCCCTGAAAGAAATTCACTACATCCAAATCAGATCCGGAGCTTACTAAGTTCTGGGCATATAAACCGGTGGCAGCATGCAAACTAAATCGGTTAAAATTCAACTTCCCTCTTAAGCGGGGCTCCAAAGAAAAATAATTTTTATCATTGAAGAAATGCCCGCGCAGTCCGGGTTCTAACACTGCTCGAGGTTTTTTGGCCGTTCCGTCTGTTTGTTCCTTCCGCTTAAACACTTTGCGGTATTTCAGATACATGGCCAATTCAGTATTCGATTCTTCCTGTGCTACCTGATTGCCAAAAGCATTGGTGAACCGAAAGTTGGTACTGAAGCTTAGAATCTGTACCCCATAACTCAACTCATCCACATTATTTATGATGTAGGCAAAATTCAAGTTAGAATTCAAGCCTTGAATTTCACTGGAGCGAGGGAAAGTCTCGTTCACGGAATTTAAGGCCGTATTATATCCTGAATACCCTATATTTCCGGACATGATCACCTTGGAATTAGAGGGTAAATACTGAAAATTCATTCCACCCCCAAAGGCATTCCAAGTTACATCAGAGGGGAATGCCAGATTCACATCATCCCCATGGGAAAAGCCAAATAGATTCAGGCGATTTCCTTGACCTGTAAAGGTGAGTTTCCCATATATATCTCGGAATTTATAGGGCAAACCAAATGTATCTGTCAAATTTTTATAGAGCACAGGACTGGTTTTATCTAAACGCAATTCTCTCCAGGAAAGGAGGTAAGAAGAACCACTTCCGGGTTTATTCTTTTTGGAGAGTGGACCTTCCATTAATACGCCAGAGGTAAAAGGATTGGTATGTGCTTTAACAGAAAAATTGGTAAGGTTTCCATTTCGGGTACGGATATCCATAACAGAAGAAACACGGCCGCCGTATTCGGCTCCAAATCCTGCTGAGTAAACATCTGTAGTTCGGATATACTCCGGATCAAACACACTGAATACGCCGATACTGTGAAAGGGAGCATAAACAATCATTCCATCCAGCAGGACCATATTCATGATAGGCGTACCTCCTCTCACGAAGAGCTGCCCTCCTTGATCTCCAGAGGTAATAACACCAGGCAGTACTTGAAGATATTGAGCTAAATCGGGAGAGCCTAAAGAAGGCATGAGTCTAATTTGACGGGCAGAAATTCTGGATTCCCCAATCTTCAATTTTACAGGATCGATTTTACCGACTTTATCATCTGTGATGACTACTTCTTCGAGCTCAGTTACTCTTTCTTTCATCACAAATGAGCGTTTGACAATTTTGCCACTCATTCCTGTGAGATCAAGACTTTCCCGAATGGTATCATAGCCAATGGAAGTAAGGCGCAAAGAATATTTTCCGGGGGGCACTTTACTGATACTGAAAACGCCCAACTCATTGGTGAATGCCCCTGATTTAACTTCTTCGATAAAAGCAACTGCCCCAATGACAGGCTCTCCTTTTTCATCGGTTACAGAACCTTTTACTTCATTTACCTGTGCCAGGGTAATGGTTGGAAATAACAGGAATAGCAGGGCAAGACCGCAGAGGAATTGTTTCATTTTAGATTAGCGTACGAGTTGGTGAAGCAGGGTTTTCAGGGTGTGCTCTTCTGCCATATGGGTAGAACGCATTCCTTTCAGGCGAAGATCTGCCTCTGCAATATAGATTAAGTTTTCTTTGATGCGCAACATACTGTAATTACGCAAACCTGGGCGATAATTCCGGGCAATAAATGGATGAATACCCAGCAATGCAGCAATCTCCTTTTCGTCGTCGGCTCGGCGAAATTTACACATTGCCAGACGATTGAAATACGAAAACAAATTATGCATAATTAATACTGCCGGATTGTCTTTAGAATTCCGCGTTAAATAATCCATTATTTGCCAAGACTTATATAGGTTCTTTTGGCCAATGGAATCTTGAAGTTCAAATACATTAAAATCCCGATCAATATTGACATACTCATAGATAAAGTCTGTCGTAATTTTTTTCTTCTTGAGAAATCTCAGCTGGATGGAGAGCTTTTCAATTTCCTTTTCGATTAAGCTGAGATTATTGCCATAGCTTTCTACCAAAAGAGAAATAGCCTGTTCATCGGCACTTAACTCATACTGATTCAAAACCTGATTTAAAAATGCCGGAATCTGATTTTCATAGAGTTTTTTGGATTCAAGCGTTATAATGTCCTTCCCATCTTTGAGCAACTTGCCCAATTTGGAACGACCATCCATTTTTTTATCCTTGAAAGCAATGGCAAAGATGGTTGAGTTTAATGGCTTCTCCATGTAGGTAATCAGCTGATCCCACTCCGTCTTTTTCATTTTCTGAGCTTCTTTCATGATAACCAAACGATAGTTGCTCATGACCGGAAAGGAGCGCAAGAGTCCATTGAGTTTGCCCCCGCTCATATCGGAACCATAAACGATTTCTTGGTTGAAGCTTTTCAGGCCTTCATCCAGTACTTTTTCTTCGAGCAAATCGGTAATTTTATCTATAAAGTAGGGTTCTTCTCCGAAGAGATAATAAACCGGAACAAATTTCCCTGCCTCAATTGATGCTTTAATTTTTTGATAGTCCATGCGGAATCCGAGAATCAGAAAGGATAACCTATGCCCAAATTATACTGAATTCTCCGTCCGCCCAAATCTGAAGGAAAACGCTTGACCACCCAGTCTTCTAAATCTGGTGCATAAAGTTGTTGGGCTATATCCAGACGAAGTATAAGGAAAGAGAAATCAAAACGAAGACCGATACCGGCATCTACTGCAAGCTTTAATGTTTCTGTGGATAACTTTCCGCGGCTATCTTGGAAGGATCCGCCCGAAGCGAACCAAACATTCCCGGCATCCACAAACAATGCCCCTTCCAGAAACTGATAAATATCCCGACGCAATTCGGCATTTACCTCAAAAGCAATTTCCCCTCCAGGAGTAATCAAATTATTATTGGTTTCCAAAGTACTCAGCTGATTGAATGTTCCTGGACCCACTGTGTTGGAAATCCATCCCCGCAAAGAATTGGTCCCTCCCATATAAAATCGACTTTCAAAAGGTACCTGACCTACATAATTAATGGGGTCTGCAAAACCAGCTTTCGCTCGATACACCAATTCGCCCGTACGACCTAGGGGAGTGTACCTTTTACCCTCTAAGCTAATCTTATAAAACTGCCCATAAGAAACTCCATTGAGAATCCCATCTTTATAATTCCCATCCCCATTCAGATACCGATCTAACATAAAGGGAATGAGCCCCCCTACCTCAGCTGTACCTTTAAAATAATGGGTAGAACGAGATCGGGTGGTCGCGTAATCACTGTAAATAAAACTGTAAATATGGCTGGCTGTATAACGAGAATTAAAATCTCGACGAACCAATTCTCTCAAAAAAGGACTCAGCTGATTGATACTCGCCTCAAAGGCCGGAGATAAATCACTTCGAATATAAGAGAGCGCCAATGGAGTAAACTGGCTGGACTGCTGCAGAGAAAAAGGAATATGATACCATTGATAGGAAAAGGACACATCCGTAATTTGACGCTGAAACTCTATCCTATTTTCGTTGTCATATGACAAAATAAAATTGGTGGAAGGATTGAAAAAACTCACATCCCCTCTCGTTCTCCAAGGAAAAACAAAATGCGGGAATGATAGATTTGCCCTTGCCCCAACAGCATAGTATATCTGCAAATTGGATTGATCGGTGGATGCCTTATACCAGCTGATATTTCCTTTGGTACTAATCTCCAATTTCTCTGCATGTCGAAAAACATTATTATTCCGATAAGTTACATTACCCCCTACCCCAGGCAAATAGTTTGCCCCTAATGTTCTGAATTCCGACCAGAATGCTTCCACCCCTAATCGTAAAGAATTTTTCCGCTGAAGAGTAAGGTCTGTAAACACTTTTAGGGTATGCGCTTCATCATCCGGAACAAAACGAATCACACTGGTACGCAAAATATTCATGCCCTGTAAACGAAGCAAAGAGCGCTGATAATTCTTTTGGGAATATTTCTCTCCACTTCGAAGTAAAATTCTCTGACCCAAGAAATTATAACTTAATTTATGCATTTCACTTTCCTGAATATTAAATAACATCCGATACTGTCCATCGGTGTGCCGTTTAAGTAAGTCATATCTTTTCCGAAAATCCTTTGAAAGGGTATCCGTCCGAAATGAAATCACCGGATTATTCAGTTGTTCTTTTTGGGTTCCCAAATAATCGGCCCGAGTAAGATTCAACTCTACCTCAGAAATCTTGTAGATAAAAAACTCTCCCGGAATATTCACCCAAATGTCCAGAAAGCGCACATTAGGCCCTCCGGATTTTTTCTGCAAAGCACTGGGGGGGCGGTTTTTAACCGCAATTGTATCGACAGTAAAACTAATGGCCGATAAATTAAACCGATAAAAACCTGCATTTCGAACCAGCTCGGTGATTCTTTGTCTTTCCCCCGAAAAAGCTTCTTCATTATACGGATTTCCTGGTCTGAGTTGAGTTTCGACAGCCTTTCGCAAAAGCGGAGCAAATATTTCCGGCTGCTGCACCCGATATTTTACCGAATCCACTTTATACACCTCCCCTTCCGTTATTTTAAAGGTAATCTTCGCCTGCATTCCAGGGCGATACTTCGGGCGAATAAATTTAATTTGATAATCCGCCTGTGCATTGAAATATCCCTTCGAAAAATAAATGCGCTTCATATTTTCCAAATCAGCACGAATCTGAGCAGAATCCAATAATTTAGGTTTTTCCCCAATTTTATTGACCATCAGATCCAGGCCTTTCTCGTAAACGAGGCGAATATTTTCCCGAGAGAGCAATAATTCTTTTAGCCAAGAAGAATCCTTCTGAATGAGCAGGCCCACATTATGCACTTTTAGGTAGGCTTTCGGGAAAATGACAAAAGTTCTATTGGGACGAGTCTTGAGGGTATTCAGCAATGCCTCATCGTCTAAGTGCTTATTTCCGGAGAATATAGGCTCTTTACGAATGAGGGCTTTGTTCTCTGGAAGGAACAAAGTATTGACGCAACCTGATCCTAAGAAGGAAAAAACTGCCAACAGTGCATAAATTATATATTTTTGCAGCTTCAACTCCCGTGATTTCAAAAGCAAATTTAAGATTTTTCACTTCGCTTCAGGAGCGATGGTCCCGACAAGAGAGCGGATTATTCGTCGTGGAAGGCCTCAAAGCCCTGACAGAAGCCGTTCGGGAGCAACAAACCCCTGAATATTTAATTCAATCTTCGAGTTTCAAAACCACTTCTCCCCTGTTTGAAGAGGCAGAAATTATCTCCGATTCCGATTTTAAGAGAATCAGCAGCTTGAAATCTCCGGAAGGAATATTGGGAATATTCAAGATTCCCCTTTACCCCGAAGAACTCTCCTTTCCCGCATTTGCCCTGGAAAACATCCAAGACCCCGGCAATGTCGGTACCATCATTCGCATTGCAGATTGGTTTGGCATTCCCGAAGTATGGTGTTCCCTCGACACAGCAGACCCCTGGCAACCTAAAGTCGTACGCAGCTCCATGGGTTCTCAATTTCGCGTAAAGGTCAGGGTACTGGAAAACTTCTCCCAGCAATTATCGGAGCATGCCTCCAAACTTCAAATTGCCCATATGGAAGGAACCTCCCTCCACGAGGCCCGTTTTGCTCCTGATACTATTTTTGTTTTGGGAAATGAAGGAGGGGGGGTATCTGAAGCCCTTCTACAGTTGCCAGCAGTTCAAAAAGTATTTATTCCTGGAAAAGGAGAAGCCGAATCATTAAATGTGGGGGTAGCTGCAGGAATTTTAGCCTGGAGTTTTGAAAATACGCCCAAGACTGAATCCTGACATGCGCGGGATTCTACTCCTTTTTGCCCTAAGTATTCTAATTGCCTGTAAGCAGGAAACCCCTCCCGATTGTTTCAAAAGTGTGGGAGCAGAAAAAACCATTACCCGGAATGTGGAGCCCTTTGAATCCTTGAGTATTTCGGATAAAGTCGATGTGTATCTGCATCAGGATAGCAGCAAAAATTTCCGAGTCATGCTCACTGGGGGAAAAAATATTCTACCTAAAATACAGACGGAAGTTAGAAATGGCATTCTCTGCATTGAAGATGTGAATACCTGCCAATGGGTTCGGGATTTAAGTACCCGCACCCGATTGGATGTGTATGTCAATGACCTAAAAAAAATCGAATTACAGGG
>JBEIHC010000054.1:0-18450 GCA_040381555.1 Bacteroidia bacterium | reverse complement strand
ATGCGTTTAAATTAATTCCTAAAGGTCCCACCGGAATTCTGGAAGCAGTGTATGTTGATCAGGAAGGGATTTGCGCGTTTTATTTTCGTAAAGAGTTGTGGAGAAGAATAAATGAATGATGAAATTTGCGGTCTATTTAATTTTAGTCGTTCTTCCTTTCCACGCTCATTCCGTCTAGCCTCCTTCCTTAGCCCTCGGGCAGGGGCCTAAGCCCACAAGCCACAAGCCACAACCCCTGTAATTTTGTCTTGTAGTAAATAGGTAAGTGATTGCACCTTTATTCAGTTTATACTGTATCTTTACCTACAGCAAAACGACATAGAGCCTTATTTCGCTTATTTTGTTATTCTCATATAGAGTGTAGTATCCTGAAGGTATTTGAAGCCAATAAGGGTTTCATCGTTTCCTAATAGGAAGTATTCCATACTATCGGAGTTAAATTCGGCTCCCCTATTGGGGTAAGAATAAGTTGAATAATTATATTTACTTGGATAATATACTCTCCAATTCATATTTTTAAATTCAGGGTCAATATTTAATTCTTTTTTAAAGGTATCATTGACTTCAATGAATTTTGCGTAATCAATATTTTTGAAAATTGTTTTTTCATTTCTAGATGCGTCCCAGATCAACTCTGCATGTTTCATGGAAGAAGCAAGGAATACAACTTCGGTAGAGCATAGTTCAGGCCCTTTAGAATATAAATAGTAGTCATCATCATCCCAGTTTTGTATTGAAGCACAATTTGCCAATATTAAGGTGTCCAAATATGTCTGAGGCGTAATCTCAATCGTATCCAATCGGCGATGCGATACAAATTGTAGAGTTTTATTATGAGATTGTATAATAGTTCTAATTTCCGGCTGAACAAGTATTTTACGATCTGAAATGGTAAATACATCTATTTTTCTGCTGCATTGAATACTCAATCCTGCGAAAGCGAGGATTAAAATAAGTGGAATTGGAAATTTCATTTTTTCAATGTTATAATAAAACCTGATGAAAACTGTGACGCAAGCACCCAAGAATTAGACATTACCCCTAATTCAAGCACGAATTTAACAAAATCATCAATTTTTAGGCACCCCCCGGCTCTAAAATCTATGTATATAAATTGGGAGGTAATGGGTATAAAGCTAACATAATTATACCTTTTCAATTCTATTTTCTCGCTGTAGTAGTTTTTATATTTTCGAATCATGGGGTAATGCTAAACTTGACTTCAAATTGCTCATGCTAAATTGGGAAAAGTTCCTTAAGTTTTGCGACATGTCAAAATATCAAAGATTAACGGTTTACGAGAGAGAACAAATTTCGAATAGGTTAGCAGCAGATTGATCCATTTTTCCGACAGAGTTAGTTTAGATTGTATGGATTGGAATAGTAACCTTTAATATTTAGGTGCAACCCTAGAAGCCTTGCTAATCAAATGGTGCTTTTCAGTTTGATTTGTTTCTCCTTTTTCTGGTCAGTATCAGTTTACGCGAACAGGTAAGAAAGCATTTCATCCTGATTATTTCGTTTGAGAAAAAACACAAGAGTCTATGAGTACTGAATTATGAATTATTTTCTACCAATGGAATCAGGGCTTTTCCGGAAATGTCCACTGAATTTATTGTCCATATTCTCAGGGCAATGGATTCGAGCTTAGGGAAGGGGGGGGGCTCATTCAAGATGCAATTTTAGGATAAAAAATTAGGATAAATCTGGCTTGCTGCAAACCTTACTAGATTTCATTCGTTAAATGCGGATTGTGTAATTTTGCATCATGACTAAAAGATTAAGTATCGCATTCCTGTTTATCCTTGCGCATCATTTTCTCCCTGCTCAGGGTATGGTCTTCTTCGAAGGCAATTGGGCTCAAGTATTAGAAAAGGCCAAAGTAGAAAATAAAAATATTTTTGTAGATGCTTACACAGATTGGTGCGGGCCCTGTAAAATGATGGCGAAGAATGTATTTCCTCTCCCGGAGGTTGGTACATTCTACAATCGGAATTTCATCAATTATAAACTCAACATGGAGAAAGGGGATGGGGTGAATTTTGCCAAAACTTTCCAGGTGGGGGTGTATCCTTCCTATTTGTTTTTTAATTCAGATGGTAGGATGCTTCACCGAACAGTTGGGTACAAGCAGGGACCTCAGTTTATTGCGGATGGGGCAGCGGCTCTAGATACAACCCGGCAGTTGGTTACCAATAATTTGAAGTATCAAACCGGTAATCGGGAACCTGAAGTGATTTTTAATCTTGCCTTAGGCCTGGCAGATGCAGGAGCTCCGGATCAGAATATTGAAAGAGAATATCTCAAAACCCAAACTGGGGATCAACTGATTTCTGCGCGCAATTATGAGTTTATCACCCGTGCCCAATCCGGTTACAGAGGCGATGCATTTAGAGTTCTGCTCAATAACCGGAAGAAGTTCTATGCGGTTTCAGGAAAGGAAAAGGTAAATGAATTTATTACTTCCACTTTGTTTCGAACGCTTCAGTATGCAGTTGGAAATAATATGAATCTATTGGCAGATTCGATTCTGGCAGATTTAAACCAATTCGAAGAACCTGAAAAATCTCAGTATTTAGGGTATGCAGAGATACTAAAGAATAGCAATAACCCGGATCGGGAGAAATACTTTTCCGCCATGATTACTTACATGGATAAATATGGAAAATCAGATATCGAAAAGTTGAATGCCTATGGGATGGAATTGGTGAATACCCGTCAACCCGAAAAAATAAACAAAGGCCTTCAATGGATTGAGCATTCTATTTCCCTGGATCAATCGATTAAGACTTATGAGATTCTTGCCTATTCGTATATCGTTGCGAATCGCAAGGCTGAAGCAAAATCAGCCGCTGAAAAAGGCATTATACTGGCTGAGCAGCAGGGTGGGGATGACTCCGCCTTAAAGGAGTATCTGCGACAGGCCGGATTGTAGGGAAATCTAGGTTTGGTGTTAACCGGGTTTGGTGTTAGCCCCGTTTGGTGTTAGCCAGGCAATCAAGTAGCCCCGAATTTACTCTACACTAAACTTTACCACTCCTGTTTGCTGCCGTTCCAAATCTCGAATCTGGATTAAATAGATTCCTTTACTTAAGGAAATCGGTATCTGCAATTCACTTCCCATGAGTTGAACCTCCTGGTCTTCGATGGTTTTGCCTAAAGCATCCACCAAGGTGAAGGCAATGGTTTTACCACTGATAAAGTCATTGCTGCGAATATAAATTCTGTCTTTTGCCGGATTGGGGAAAAGTATCAATCCGTCTAGGGAATTCATTTCATTTCCAAGGGAAACATTCCCGATTATCACAGAATCAAGCACAGTGCTGGTGCAATGGGTATTTGAGGCTGTGAGTGTTACTATATAAATTCCATTACTTCCATAAACATGAGAAGGGGAAATTTGCGAGGAGAAATTTCCATCTCCAAAATCCCAATTGTATTGAGTCGCATTTTGGGAGGTATTGGTGAACTGAGCCGACATACCATTGACGGTACTATTGAAAGAAGGGAGGGTGTAAGGAGAGTAACTCACCGCTATTGGGGCACTCATTCCACTACAAATACTTTGAGTTTCCATCACTGTGAAAGATCCTGATTGAGTGGGAGAGTAAGCACTTCCGATGGCATTATTGATGGGGTTTCCATTTAAATACCATTGGAACGGTCCGGATCCTGCCACAGATAAAAATCCAGATCCACAAATGTTTAGGAAGCTTCCCTGTATAATTTGTGGAGAGGGGGGGGCATTCACACTTAAAGTAATGGAGGCTGAATTACTACATCCATTAGTTCCGGTATAAGTATAGGTTATAGGATGATTTCCTACCCCAGCTAGAGCGGGTTGGAAAATAGTGCCGCTTACCCCTTGCCCAATTAGTGATCCTCCACTGGCCGGAACTGTTGTTAAGGCAAATCCAGGTTCCAATACGCACCAAGGTCCTGGAGTAGGGCTACTAAGCGCTACTGCAGGAATAGGCAAGACTTGAACACTGGCGGTAGCTGTACCTGTACATCCACTGCTGGTGTAGCTATAGGTAATCGGATAGTTTCCTGCAGGAACAGAAGAAGGATCAAAACTTCCGCTAATTACTCCAGTTCCACTAAATGTTCCCCCGCCCGGTGTACCAGATAAAATTACCGGCACATCATTCCGACATAAACTGGTCGGTGCAGTAATAGTACCTGTGGCTGCTGTGGTTACCGTAATTATCTGAGAAATCTGTCCAGTGCAACCGCTGATATCGGTATATACATAATTGACTTGGTGGGTACCCATTCCCGCACTGCCTGGATTGAAAACCATCCCACTCATACCATTGCCAGTAAAGTTTCCTCCTGCTGGAGTACCCGTCAAATTCAGGGGTGCTCCTCCCAAGCATATACTTGGACTTAGCCCACTAATGGTTCCCGGGGTAGAGGCCATTACTTGTAAATCGACAGAGTCCTGACCACTGCAACCATATGGATCGGTATAGAGATAATAGACTCTATGCGTTCCAATTCCTGCGACGACAGGATTAAATTGACCTGAGACAATCCCAGTTCCACTTAACACTCCTCCCGATGGGGTAGTCGTTAATAAAACAGGGGAAGAAGTATTACATAAGGCGGAAATAGGTGAACTCACTGAAACCGTACTTCCACCACCCACGATAATATAGGCTGTTCGGGCAATAGTATGCGAGCCATAAGCATTGCTCACGGAAAGACTCACCTGATAGGTGCCAAGTGTATTATAGGTAACTGTAGGGGAGGGTAGCGTACTGCTGGTTACAGTTGCACCTGGAAAACTCCAGGAATAATTCGTAGCCCCTCCCGTAGAGGTTTCTTGAAATTGTATGGACTGACCTGCACAAATCGTAGTTTGGTTTGCAGTGAAGTTAGACTTAGGTGCACCGGTAATTTGAATATTGTCGAGATACAGATTATTACCATAAAAATTGGCACTTTCAAACCGGACGCGTACATTCGAATGGGTTAAATAGGAATTTAATAAAATCGTATCACAGTTTACGCTATTGCCACACCAATGGGAGGCAATGCTTGGGGTAAACTCTGTATTCATTGTGGAGGTAGTGCTGAGTGTATTTCCTCCGATGGCCAATACCGTGTTGGGCCAGGTTACTCCACAATCAGTAGATATTTTGACTAACAAGGAATCACTCAATCCCGGATACTGTCTGAATGCCCGGCTAAAGCCAACCTTGGCTGATGAATATTGAGTTAAGTCAAATGCAGGGGTTACCATTCCGTCCCTTCTGTTATTGAAGGGATAATTATAAAATTGCAGGCGCGCTGACTTGGTTCCTCCCAATGGATTGCCTCCGGTGGTAAAAATATTCCAGGTGAAGCTGCTATCCGGATTATGGATAAACCAATTATTGGTTGCGAAATCATTACTCTCAAAGTCTTCGGAGAATGGCAAGGGCTGTGATGCACCCAATACTACAATATAATTGGTCTGGGTAAGGGTATCAGAGCCTCTGGCATTCGTGGCAATTAATTCCACGGTATAAGTACCCGGAGTATTCCAACTCACAATTGGATTTTGTAAGGTAGAAGTTGCTGGTGTTCCTCCCTGAAATGACCAAGCCCAGGATGTAGGGCTTCCCCAAGATTGATCGGTAAATTGAATGGGCGCTCCGGCACAAACCTGATTGTTACTTTCATTGAAGCGTGCAACCGGCTTGAACCCATTTACCGCACACTGTACAGCTCTTTTGGCATTTAATCTTCCTGAACCTATTAACCCTATGATGGTAGTATTTTGGGCATTGATGTTGTCCGCTGAATCTTTCAAACATTTATAAATCATGGCAGGAGATAGTCCCGGATTCACAGAAAGCATCAATCCTGCCGTACCTGCTACCATCGGGCAAGCCATACTGGTGCCCGTTTGATTTCCATAAGAGGAGGTAGAGCCTGCAAGGCAGTTGTAGATGTTGGTACCAGGTGCCATCAGGTCAATCCAGTTACCATAATTAGAACTGGCAGATCTTGCATCTGTGCTCGCGGTATTGCCTATGGCCAATACATTATTGTAATTGGCAGGATAGAAAGGCGTTTGATTTCCATTATTACCAGCTGCAGCAATTAGGGAAACTCCCGATTGAAAGGCATAATCAAAAACCAATTGTTCCACACTAGACGAAGAACTTCCGCCCCAAGACATGCTGATTACTTTTGCAGGAGTATTCAATGCATATTGTACACCCTCCATGGCTGCCTGGATTGAGCTACCGGAAGTAGAACTCAATTTGCATTTTACCGGTATGTAGGAAATATTAAACCCAATAGAGGCAACTCCAATTGCATTATTGGTTTTGGCTGCCACAATACCTGCGCAATGCGTACCATGAGTGAAATTCGAATTGGTGGCAGTACCTGGAGGATTGGCATCATTGTCCCGATCGGCAGCATCCCAGCCATTTACATCGTCTATATAGCCATTCCCATCATCATCAATCCCATTTCCGCCAATCTCACCTGGATTCGCCCAAAGGTTACCGGTAAGGTCTTGGTGATTTAATTTTACGGCATCATCCACCACAGCAACTAGGGTAGAGGATGTTCCTGTAGTTATATCCCAGGCCAATGGGGCCTGAATCTTATACAAGCCCCACTGGGTCGTCGTATTTACCGTAAAACTTGGGTCATTGGGAGTTAGAAGGGAATAATACTCAGGAACCCTTTCTGTGAATGCCACACCTGGCAGATTCTTCAATGCTTCTAATAAAGCAAAAACCTGAGCAGGGTCTTGGAATTTAATCCGGTAACTTCTTTCGAGTGGTTTGTATTTGAGTAAGGGGAATGCTTTTTCTGCCGAATAGATTTGAAACTGTTGAAGGAGGGAATCCGGAATTCGAATGAATGATTCAGAGGAAAGTAAACTTGCAGGATAATCCGCATTGAAGTCCTCCCTGAATTTCAAATAGATTTGTCCGTCTTTATAGTCAGGCGAAAAATTCTGAGCAAATAAGGTCGAACAAGAAACAAGAATGAAGAAAATACGGAAAATTGAAGCCATAAGATTCTGACTAAAAGGGTATGATTATTCCGAAATTTACTAAAATTTGGTTTCATTTTTACCGGAATGACCAGAAGTTTTTTAGGCATTTCAGGGCGAACGGTTTTATTTTCAATCTGAATGGACAATTGAGTTTTTATTGGGTTATTTTTGTGGAATATTAAACACTTTTTGGGAAATCTTTTGAATCTTAATTAGTTAATCCTTCGTAATTTTAACCTATTGATTCAAATATTTATGAGACAAAACTCTATTCTTCTTGCCTTCCTGTTTGCCTTTTTCTCCTTAACTGTATTCGCTCAGCATTCTCGGATTGCTGCAACAGTTACCAAAGGGAAAAAAACGATTGAGATTTCTCGTCAGACTTTAGCTCCTGTTTCATTGCAGGATAACACAGCTGTTCCTCCCAAACGCAATTGTGGTACTACACAATACATGCAGGACAATCTTCAGCAAGATCCTGCCTGGAAAGCTCGTTTAGATCAATTAGAATTGCAAACTCAACAGTTTGAATCCAATCCTTCTGCCCATAAAACACAGGCGGTGATTACAATCCCGGTGGTAGTGCATGTTGTATATCGCACGACATCTGAGAATATTTCAGATGCTCAGATTCTATCCCAGATTGCTATTCTGAATGATGATTTTAGAAAGTTGAATGCAGATACAACCAGTATTCCCAGTGTCTTCAAACCTTTGGCAGCGGATGCTCAAATTGAATTCTGTATGGCGGTACAAGACCCCAATGGTAATCCTACCAATGGAATTACCCGTACCCAAACAACTGTCAGTTCCTTCTCTACCAACAATGCAGTAAAATCAAATTCTTCTGGCGGAAAAAGTCCATGGTCTGTAAACAAGTATTTGAATATCTGGGTATGTAACATGGGGGGAGGAATCTTAGGGTATGCTCAATTTCCTGGAGGTTCAGCTTCCACAGATGGCGTAGTAGTCGGGCATAAGTATTTTGGAAATATTGGTACTGCTCAGGCCCCTTATAATAAAGGCAGGACTGCCACACACGAGGTCGGACACTGGTTAAACTTGCGCCATACCTGGGGAGATGCCAATTGTGGAAATGATTTCGTGAGTGATACTCCAACTTCTCAAGCTGCAAACTACAGCTGTCCTTCTTTCCCCAATGTTACTTGTAGCAATGGCCCTGATGGGGATATGTTTATGAATTACATGGATTATGTAGACGATAATTGCATGCACATGTTTACTCCGGGACAATCTACCCGTATGCTAGCGGCTCTAAATAATCAAAGGTCTGGATTATTAACCTCTGATGGATGTACACCACTCAATGCCCCTCCGGCAGCCGATTTCATAGCAAACACTCAGATCGTTTTGGCTGGTGGTACCGTAAATTTTACCGATTTGAGCTTATATACGCCTACCTCCTGGTCTTGGACCTTCACCGGTGGAAATCCTACTAGTTCCACCCTTCAAAATCCTGCCGGAATCGTTTATTCTACGCCTGGGGTGTATCCCGTAACTTTGACCGCCACCAATGGAAATGGATCGGACACCGAAACCAAAATAGCCTATATCAATGTTGTAAATCCGGGTGGTGCAGGTGCCTGCGATACCCTCAATTATCCTTTGGATTCTATCGTAGTTTACACAGTACCCAACAATGGAGGGTTCGTTACCGGTACCAATCAATTTGGGGATGAGGCTAAGGCTGTTTTTATTGCTAATCCAGGTGCCGCTACTCATATAACTGGGGTTATGATCGAATTTGGCGCCGCTTCAGCTGCCTCTACTTCTTCTTCTGTGCTGTTTAATATCTGGGATAATTCCGGACCCGGTGGAACTCCCGGAACCATTATCGGATCTCAGTCTGTTTTGATTACAGATATCATTACCAATGGAAATGCAGGCCAGCCTACCACTGCGGCTTTCTCTAATCCTGTTCCCATTACAGGTCCATTTTATGCTGGCTTTACCATTCCTTTAGTAGCCGGTGATACTGTTGCAGTTGTCTCTGATACCATAGGACATACTGTGCCAGGTCTGGCTTGGGAATCATACAATGGCTCTTGGTATAATCTCAACGATCAAACCAATAGCTTCGGCATCGATTTAAATTTAGGTATTTATCCTTTGACAACGAATACTCCTCCCACAGCTTCCTTCACAGTGGCAAATGGAAATGTCTGTGTTGGAGATACCGTGAACCTTACAGGAACTTCCACCAATGCTCAGGTTCATAGCTGGTCATTCCCCAATGGTACTCCTACCTCAGCTACCGGTATTACCCAGCAAGTCAGTTATTTAAATGCAGGAACTTATAATGTGACCTTGACAGCAGTTGGCTCCTGCTTGGCTAGTTCTACCGTTACCCAAAATGGTATAATCGTAGTTTCTGGCACTCCAGCCGTTACAGTTTCTCCTTCGACTATTTCTGTATGCCCAGGCAATAGCACCAATTTGACCGCAACCGGAGCTACTTCCTACTCTTGGAGCCCCTCTACCGGGTTAAGTACTTCTACAGGGGCAAGCGTGGCAGCGAATCCTGGAACTACTCAGGTTTATACGGTTACAGGAAGCAATACCGCCGGCTGCACCAATACCGCTACTGTTAACCTGACCGTTGTGACCAATCTAGTACCAACAGCTACCTTCACCGCAACTCCTGTTTCTGGTTGCCCTGGGGTTACCATCAACCTGAACAACACCTCTCAAGATGCCTTGTCTTATAGTTGGTCCACTCCAGGTGGAAGTCCTACTACCTCTACTCAATCGGATCCTGTGGTGACTTATCCCAATACCGGAAGTTTCCCTATTACCCTTATCGCTACCGGCTGTAATGGAAATGATACCCTTACATTCACTAATATGATTACCATTACCGCTCCCATTATTTTGGTCAACCCTCCAGCTGATACCATTAATCCGGGCGGAAATACCACGCTAACAGCGATTGGTGGAACTTCCTATTCCTGGTTCCCTGCTACTGGGCTTAATACGACTACCGGAGCTACCGTTATTGCTTCTCCTGCCGCTACCACAACCTATACAGTTACGGCTACTGACAATCAGGGATGTCAGACCTCGGTAGAAGTCGTGGTTACTGTAGATGCAGTGAGTCGTGCGGCAGATTGGTCACAGTCCACTTGGAATATTTTTCCTTCCCCTACAACGGATTTTCTTCAGGTTCAAAATGAATTGAATACAGAAACGAGTGTGGAATTTGTTATTTTGGATGTTTCCGGTCGCATCCTCGAAACGCATTCTTTCGAAGGAAGTCAATTTAATCTTAAAGTGGGGCATCTTTCCCCGGGAGTGTATTTGACAGAAGTAAAAAATTCGGAAACGGTTTTCCTTCGTAGGAAGATTATTATTTCCCGATAATTCCTAAATTTGAACAGAGTATTACGAATTGAATTATGAAAATTGTTTTTCGGGGATTATTCCTCCTGCTTTCTGCTTTTCCTTTATTGAGTACAGCACAGTATGTACCTGATGCGGAAGATGCTCTTTCCCCTGCACCCGCATACAGGACTTGTGGAACTGAAAATTATATGAAAAACCTCCAAGCTCAATATCCGGATACGGATTTGAGTCCTGAAGGCTTAGAGAAACATTTGAAAGAGGAGCTCGCTAAAGGCAATTATCGCAATTATGATAAAGTATCCAACACTGTTACCATTCCTGTTGTGGTACATGTTGTGCATCGTGCAGTGGCTGATAGTATCTCCCTGTCTCGGATCATGAGTAACATTAATTCCTTAAATCAGGATTACAATTTTGAAAATGCAGATACAAATTTGATTCCTGCTTATTTTCGTCCTTTAGCTGGGATTGTTGGTCTTCGTTTTGCCTTAGCTAATTTGGACCCACAACTTCAACCTACAACCGGAGTTACTTACACTAAAACCGGCGTTACAGCTTTCCCTTTAGACAATACCATTAAAGATTCAGCAGCTGGTGGTCATGATATTTGGGATAGAAACAATTACCTGAACATTTGGGTTGGTCGTCTGAGTGGTTCTGTCTTAGGATATGCTCAAATGCCGGGTGGTCCTGCCGGGTCCGATGGGGTAGTGATAGATTATCGCTATTTCGGAACTCAGGGAACAGGCTCTCAATCTCCTTACAATAAAGGTAGAACAGCCACACACGAGGTAGGTCACTGGTTTGGCTTATGGCATGTTTGGGGAGATGCCAACTGCGGAAATGATTTTGTGAGCGATACCCCCGTTTCTCAGGATGCCAATTATGGTTGCCCTGCCTATCCTTCCATTTCCTGTAACAACGGAGCCAATAACAATACCGCCGGAGGTGATATGCACATGAACTACATGGATTATACCGATGATCGTTGTATGTATATGTTTACTCAGGGGCAGGTAACCCGTATTACCAATTTCCTGACAACCATTTCTCGCTCTGGCTTGTTAAGTTCTTATGCCCTCACTGGAAATTCACCCAGCATTGACCCGGATGCAGCCCTTCAGGTGTACCCGAATCCTTCTGCGGATGGTGTGTTTACCCTAAACCTAGATTACAGAATCCGCGAAAATAGCCGCCTTTCCATCCTAAACTCAATTGGGGTAGAAGTTCTTTCTTTGATCAATGATGCAGAAGTAGCTGACCTCAGTCATTTAGGCAAAGGCGTTTATTTCTTGAAGGCAGATGCTCAGGACGGACATCGTTATACCCGGAAATTAATCGTGCGCTAAGGGTATTCAATTAACAATATATGGCCCGGATAGAATACAATTCTGTCCGGGCTTTTTGTTTAGGGTAAACGGGGGGTTAGGGTAAACCTGAAAGGTTGGAATTTTTGTCGATTTAAAAACAGTTCTATTTTTTGGGGAGCAGACAAACATGATATTTATCCTCAAGTTCCGGTTTTATCTCTTTTAGCTTCCGTTCGATTTCTACCCGTGAGTACATACACGAAAGATATAAAAAATTATAAAATAGGGGAGGCCTTGCGCGAGTAGGAATCTCTTTTTCCCCTCGATCTCCCATCCCGACAAAAAATAAAAAATGGCAAGCCACTATAGCACCGATCAACCTGCGGCCGTTGCTTCCTTCCGGACCTGGCGGAGTTGGCAGGGATCTGGTCTTAATGACTTGCCACTACAAAAGTACAAAAAAATCCCGCTCATTCAAGTCCTACAATATTATTCTACTGCAATTGGGGCAGGTGCCTGAAACTCAAGCCCGATAAAAAAGAATTCTTTGCTCTCTTTCCGTGTGCTCTCCGGTTTGAGCATCTCTATTTTCTTAAATGATTTCTTTAAATCCGCCCGGAAATGCTGTACATCCGGACCATCAAATATCTTGCAAACAAAATATCCCCCAGGTTTTAAATGCTTTCGTGCAACCATCAAAGCCATCTCACATAATTCCAGTGACCGACATTGATCCGTAAATTTCACCCCGGTTGTTTTGGGTGCCATATCGGAAATCACTGCATCCACCTTCTCAGGCATTCCATGCTCTATTAACAAAGCAGACATGTCGGTCTCTAGGATATTGCCCTTGATAAATACCGCATTGGATAAGTCAATCTTCATCTGGCTTAAATCAATGCCCAGAATACGCCCTTTTCCCCCAATCCTTTGAGAGGCATACTGCGACCAAGATCCAGGAGAACAGCCCAGGTCTATCATCGTATCTCCTTGCCGAATTAATTTAAATCGCTTATCAATCTCTTCTAATTTATAAACAGAACGGGCAGCAAAATGTTCTTTCCTGGCCTTTTGGGCATAATGATCATTGGGTTTATAGGCCATAGTAGGTTAATTAAATACAGTAAGAGATTCCCCATCATAAGCTGCAAATACCATGGAAGGGTGGGAATCTTGATGAAACATGTTTCCGGCTCGGTCAATAGCGATGGCTCCGGCAAAGCCCTCTATTTCCCCTAACTCGTTAAAAGATTTGTTAAATGCTTCTTGCAAATTCATTCCATCTGCTACCCGGGTGGCTATGCTGGCTGCCAGGGCAACACTCACGATATCTTCTCCAACCCCGGTACAACTGACTCCACAGTGAGGCGTAGCATAATTTCCGGCTACGGTTCCCGAATCAGAAATTCGCCCGGGTATTTCAAATCCCTTTCCTCCAGTAGATGTGGAGGCCGCTATATTTCCAGATGAATCTAAGGCGACACACCCAACCGTTCCCATTCCTTTGGCCTTTAGTTTAGCCTGATATTCGGATATTCTTTGAGGGGTCCTTACTTCAAATGCTGGAAATCCATTTTGTCTGGCAAAATGGGTAGCCATTTCCCCGCCCAATACTCTATCTTCAACGGAGGAAAGTTTTTCAGCTACGCGAACTGGATTTTTAACCTCTTCAATATTCAGCACGCCATAGAATTTTCTCGTTTGCCCATTCATAATAGCGGCACTCATACGCACCTTGCCATCTGCCTGTATCTGAGAACCTGTGCCGGCATTAAACAGAACATCATCTTCTAATAATTCAACCACCTTGACAACGGTTTCACTTGCGGAATGCGATTGCAAATAGAGATAGCCTTCTTGCACAATTCTGGAAAGGGCATCCTGCTTCGCTTTTTTGGTCTCAGGATCGGTATGGGATTCAGTAAAAAATCCCCCATGAAGGATGATTCTTGTCATTCGTATGTTTGTAAACTACTGTGAATGCTCATGGTGTGGGTATGTAGATTATATAAATCATACATACTCATCACATGTACCACGAGGTTTTTAATCGAGATAGGTTGGCCTAGTTCTACTTCAGTGAGGTTGGTGTCTTTCACATGTCTCCCATCTACTAGAATGACCAGTCCGGAACCGATGGCTTCCATGGTTTTTCCTTTTGTTATCAACAAACCGGTATCTTCTCCCAGTCCTACGCCTAATATTTTGGGGTTGCTGACTACTGCTTGAAATAATCGGCCAATTCTGCCTCTTTGCACAAAATGGGTATCAATAATAACATCATCAATGAGGCCTAATCCTGAAGTGATTTTTACTTCCCCTTTACAGAGCGCCTCATGACTAGAACCCTGATAGATCATATTGTTGGAAGCCGCTGCGGCACCTGCAGATGTACCAGCATAAATGAATTCTTCTTCCTGATATTTGCGTAGGAGAATATCATGAAAGGCGGTACCTCCGAGGATTGAGGTAAGTCGGAGTTGATCTCCTCCTGTGAACATGACTACATCGGCGGCTTCTAGGCGTTCTAAGTTTTCGGGTAGGTCGGTTTGCTCTCTTTTTTCAATGTGCATGACACCCACATTGGTAGCGCCTAAATAAGTATAGGCTTTGGCATATTCTGGCCCAACTTCTCTGGGGATTTTGGAAGCGGTAGTGATGATTTCTATTCTGGAATCATTTTTAAGTTTTGATTCAGTAAGAATTCTTTTGAGGATTCCTGTTTCGAAAAAGTTTAAATTCTTTTCTACTTTCTCGTCGAAATTCTGCTCGGTAAAACTACCTTTGGCCACAGCCCCCCCGATGATAACTAGCTTTCCTGTAGGATTCATTCGACGAAATTACACAATTCAATTGTAGGGTATTCTGCCTTTTATTCCCCAAGTGTTGGATAAAAACTCTTGAAAATTGTCTTTATTTTGGTAATTTTCGAGAGTACAACAAAACTATCCAGTGAAAGTCATCAGCATTCAGGCACTTAAAGGCCCCAATATTTGGAGCGTAAAAAGAAAAAAATTAATCCAGATGAAGCTCGATCTGGAAGAGATGGAGCAAAAGCCAACCAATATGATTCCCGGGTTTAGGGAGCGTTTGGAGCATATGTTCCCTAGCATGATCGACCATCGCTGTTCTGAAGAAGTGAGGGGAGGATTTTTCCTACGAGTCGATCAGGGTACCTGGATGGGGCATGTGATTGAGCATATCGCCCTTGAAACCCAGACGCTTGCCGGCATGGATACTGGTTTTGGCAGAACCCGAGAAACCCAAACGCCTGGGGTGTATCATGTAGTATTTAGTTATATTGAGGAAAAGGTAGGATTGTTCGCTGCGGAATCAGCCGTTCGAATTGCTGAGGCTTTAATTTCAGGTGAATTCTATGACCTTCAGGCAGATATTCAGAAAATGCGTGAAATTCGGGAAGAGGTTCGCCTCGGTCCCAGTACAGGGAGCATTGTGGATGAAGCCGTCGCAAGAGACATTCCTTGGATTCGCCTCGGAAGAAATTCTCTGGTTCAGTTAGGTTATGGAATCAACCAAATGCGCTTTCAAGCTACTATTACCTGTAAGACTTCCAATATTGCAGTGGATATCGCTTGCAATAAAGAAGAAACAAAACGAATGCTTGCTGAAGCCAGCATTCCCGTAGCTCAGGGTTCTATTTGTGTGGACGAAGAAGATCTGGATGCCACCATTCAGAAAATCGGATTCCCAATTGTTATCAAGCCCCTCGATGGAAATCATGGCAAAGGAGCTTCTATCAATGTGAATACCAAGGCCGATGCCCTTAGTGGACTCGAGCATGCTCAAAAATACAGCCGCCGGGTAATAGTAGAGAAATTTATTACCGGGTATGATTTTAGGATTTTAGTAATCGATAATAAAATCGTAGCAGCTGCTCAACGAGTACCTGCCCATGTTCAGGGAAATGGGAAAAGTACCCTACAAGAATTGATTGATATCGAAAACACGAATCCCAGAAGAGGCTATGGGCATGAAAATGTACTAACCGAAATCACTGTAGATAGAGATACCCTGGATTTACTGCAAAAAAATAATCTCTCACTCGAATCGGTTCCCTCAGCAGGACAAATCGTTTACTTGAAATCTACTGCCAACCTCAGTACTGGCGGTACTTCCATAGATGTAACCGACATGATGCATCCAGAAAATATCTTTCTGGCAGAGCGCATTGCTCGTGTTATCGGATTAGATGTTTGTGGTATTGACATCATGGCACCCAACCTTACTCAGCCTTTAAAAGAATCGGGTGGGGTAGTGCTCGAAGTGAATGCAGCGCCGGGATTCAGAATGCATCTAGCCCCCTCTGAAGGACTGCCCCGAAATGTCGCAGCCCCAGTCATTGATATGTTGTATCCCCCAGGAAAGCCTAGCCGAATTCCGATTATTGCGGTTACTGGTACCAACGGAAAAACAACGACCACGCGTTTATTGGCTCATATTGTCAAATACAATGGTTTTAAAGTAGGATACACTACTTCGGATGGGATTTATGTTCAAAATCACATGTTGGAGAAAGGCGATACTACCGGCCCCATTAGCGCTGAGTATATTCTGAAAGACCCTACCGTAGAATTCGCTGTTCTGGAAACTGCCCGAGGGGGGATATTAAGATCTGGTTTGGGCTTTAGTCGCTGTGATATCGGAATTATCACCAATATTCAAGAAGATCATCTCGGTATTAATGATATCCATACTTTAGAAGATCTTGCCAGAGTTAAATCGGTTGTGGTGCGAAGTGTCAAGAAGGACGGTTGGGTTATCTTGAATGCGGAGGATGTGCAATGCATGAAAATAGCTGAAGACTTGGAATGTAAGGTGGCTTTGTTCAGTATGAATGAAGACAATCAAAATATCTTAGACCATTGTCGCAAGGGAGGGGTAGCAGCAGTGTATGAAAATGGGTTCATTACCATTCGTAAGGGAGACTGGAAAATTCGGGTTGAGCGTGCCACTTTGGTACCCATCACTATGGGAGGAAAGGCTCGCTTTATGATTGCCAATACCCTGGCGGCAACTTTAGCTTCCTATCTGCATGGATTTAAAACTGAGGATATCAAAATCGCCTTAACTACCTTCATACCGGGGGCCGCTCAAACTCCTGGAAGGATGAATATTTTTAATTTCAGGCAGTTTAAAATCATGGTTGATTTTGCCCATAATGTTGCAGGATATCTGGCGATAGAGGAATTTATGCAGCATGTTGAGTCACCTTTTAAAGTTGGGATCATAGCCGGCGTTGGGGATCGTCGCGATCAGGACATTCGCGATTGCGCCACCATTGCTGCCCGTATGTTTGATCATATCATTATCCGCCAGGAAAAATATTTACGCGGTAGGACAGAACAGGAGATAGTGAATCTTTTATTAGAAGGAATTCAGGCCTCTGGTCGCAATCCTGCTTATGAAATCATTCCCAAAGAGACCGAGGCCATAAAACACGCACTCACCCATGCCAAAGAGGGTAGTTTTATTGTAGCTCTCAGTGATGTAGTAACCAATGCCATTGAGATTGTGCAGCACTATTTGGAGAAGGAATTAGAGCACGATTCAACTTTAGAAAATTGATTTTCGGGAAAAGAAGAGAATTTAAGGTTTATTGCTCAAATTATTTTCAAAAATCAGTAACAGTAATCTAACTATTTCGTATCTTTGACAAGTTTTTAAATCAATTCATTTCTATTTTTAACACAATGCAACAAGGAACAGTAAAATTCTTCAACAACACCAAAGGGTTTGGTTTCATCACTCCTGAAAACGGCGGTGCTGATGTATTCGTACACCAGTCAGGCTTAATTGACGAAGTTCGTGAAAACGACCGCGTGAAATTTGAAGTGCAGAATGGCAAAAAAGGCCTCAATGCAGTCAATGTAGAAGTTGTTCGTTAATTCAACAACCTCACACTCCTCGGCACTTTAAATCAGGTTTTATTGCGATTCTAAGGGTTTTCCCATTAATACATAAAATCATTATTAAAGTCCTTCAGGGCATCCGAAAGTTCAAACTTTTAGATGCCCTGATTTTTTTTGTACTTCTCAGTCGATCTTGGGTTGACACCCAACCAAGGTTGACTCCCAACCCCAAATAGTAAGCAATTTTAATTTTATTGAATGAATTCTGTATTAATGACTTTTATCATTGACATTCATTCTTGTAGGCTGCACCTTGCATAAAAATTCCAATATTATGAAGGCTTTTCTCCACTCAATCCTTGTTATCACCCTGCTTGCTTCCAGTGCAGTTTTCTTCGATGGATGCCGAAAGAAACATTCAACTGATATTCCTCCAGCGGCAGGTGGTGGGAGCAGTTCAATCCCCCTAATTGAAACCGGTTCCTTTGTTGAAGTAGCTTCAACTTCTGGTTTAAGTAGCAATTCAGTCCTGCTCATTCAGGATTCTCAAGATACCATTCTGAATGGCATGAAGTTCATGGTGCCGCCTACAGCCTTTTCTGGCAGTAAGTCTTTCTCAGTTGCCTATGCTCCCGTTAGCAGTCACAAACTCGGCCCCAATTTTAATCCTATTACCCCTATGATTCGGGTAGAAACCGATTTGCTCTATTCCGATTCCCTTATTACTGTCGAAATTCCGGTTAAAATTCCCTCAGGGCATTTCGCCATGGGCTTTCTCTACAATGAGGTAAGTCGCAAAATCGAAGGGATGCCTCTTGAGTTTCTCGATAGCAATAAAGTAGTGATTTCTACTCGACATTTTGCTACTTCTTCTGTAAGTGGTATCCCCAATCCGCGT
>JBEIHC010000053.1:0-18481 GCA_040381555.1 Bacteroidia bacterium | reverse complement strand
GTAGTGAAGGAGGAGACTTTAAACATCCCGAATGTGTTCAGTCCGAATGGGGATGGCTTAAATGACTTGTTCCGTATCGCTTATGATGGGGATGAATTATTCCATTTGCAAATCTTCGACCGGTGGGGAGTAAAATACTACGACACCCGGAACCGCGAGCAGGCTTGGGATGGTAAAGATTTGAACGGAAATGAAGCTGCTGAAGGTGTTTATTTCTATACGGTTATGATTGGTGCTCGGAAATACTCTAGTAATGTGACTTTAATCCGATAGTAAATAAATGTATTTATTAAATAAAAAAGGCAGTTTTTTTACTGCCTTTTTTATTTAATGATACAATAGAAAGGGGGACGGTTTTTTTTATTCTAGGACTTCTATAGATACCCGAATAATCCAATAAAATGAAGAGAAAATCTAATTTAAGCAAGTGTTACTAAAGCGGTACATGGTTAAATTGTCGAAAGCCAATTATTTTGGACGGCTAAAAAAACGGTGGGAATCCATGCCTAGCTGGATTCGTTACAGTTCTTCGAGTTTTTCTTTACTACTATTAGGTTTGCTAATCTTGGATTTGATTTTTCCTTTTAGAATGGAGGTATGTTGGTCTCCTGTCATTCGAGATAGAAAGGGAGAGTGGATGGGTGCTTATTTAAGCTGCGATGATAAATGGAGGATCTATCCTCCTTCTCAAGCAAAATTGAATGCTTTAGAAGCTATTATACTTTTCAAGGAAGATAAATATTTTTATTATCATCCCGGATTTAATCCATTTGCCATTGTCCGCGCAACAATTCAAAATTTAATGAAAGGGGAAGTTCATTCCGGAGCTTCCACACTGACCATGCAGTTGGCAAGAATGCTCCACCGGCGCGAACGAACAATCCTCTCAAAGTTTGTTGAAGTATTTCGAGCCATTCAACTAGAACTCCATTACTCAAAATCAGAGATTTTGAATGCGTATTTATCCTTATTGCCCTATGGAGGTAATCTGGAAGGAGTCACAGCTGCATCGAGACTCTATTTTGATACAAATCCTGAGTTGTTGAGCCTTTCTCAACAGGTAATTCTTTCTATAATTCCCAATAATCCCAATCGATTGAATATTAGAAAGAATCCCGATGGCCTGAGAAACACTCGGGATTATTGGTTGGGACAATTATTACAACACCAACAGATTACTCAAGAAGAATATCAGGATGCTATTGATGAAAATATTCAACTTAATCAGAAAAAGCAGGAATGGGTGGCTCCGCATTTTTGCCAAAGACTAAGAAATCAGGCAAATAACAACGGTGAAATAATAAGCACACTGGATTTACAATTACAACATCACGCTAAATCAATAGGGGATAGTCATATTCGCCGTTGGCAATTGGCGGGTGTTTCTCAATATGCTGTGTTGATTGCGAAGAATGATTCTGGAGATGTACTGGCTTATTTGGGGTCATCTGGCTTTGAGAATAAACTCGGACAGGGAGAGGTAGATGGACTTCGTGCCATTCGCTCTCCTGGCAGTGCATTGAAGCCCATCGCTTATTCATTGGCTTATGATCAAGGGCATATTACCCCTGCCTCCATGTTGCCAGATATTCCCCTAGATTTTGGGGGGTATCAACCGGAAAATTTTGACAAAATTTTTCATGGTAAGGTTTCTGCATCCTTCGCTTTAGCCCATTCTCTGAATCTCCCAGCAGTATATTTAGTTGAGAAAATTGGCCTTTATCATTTTCTGGATAAATTAGTGGAGTTGGAATTTAGCAGTATCCGTAAAAAACGAAAGCAATTAGGACTCAGTGCCATATTAGGAGGATGTGGACTTACTGCCGAAGAATTGATCCAGGTATATATGTCGCTGGCAAATCAAGGTTCCGGACCGAAACTGAAATACATTGCCTCCCAATCCTTAGATACCCTTGCTCGATTGTGTAGTCCAGAAGCAGCTTGGTTAGTTACTCATGATTTGAAGCAGCATACTCGGCCAGATTTACCTAATGGATTTCAAAATGGGCGTGATATTCCGCATATAGCATGGAAAACAGGAACCTCCTATGGTCGACGCGATGCTTGGAGTATCGGGTACAATGAAGCCTATACAATCCTCGTTTGGTTCGGGAATTTTGATGGTACGGGGTCCCCTTTACTTTCAGGTGCTGATGTAGCTACCCCCCTGCTTTTTGATTTGTTTAATATGCTGCAAAAGCAAACGCCCGCACAAAAAGCGCAGGGCAGGCCCTCGGGCATTCAGCAGCGTAAAGTATGTCCTGAATCAGGTGCTCCTCCCGCCGTTTCTTGCCCTTATTCCATGACAGATTATTTTATCTCAGGAGTTTCCTCTGTAAGTGTTTGTTCTCACCTGCAAAATATTTCCGTGTCCAAAGATAAAAGCATTGCATTTTGTAATTTCTGCAGATCTACTACTAATAGTATCGAAATTTATTATCCCAATTATTCGCCTGAGCATATCGAATGGATGTTGGCTGAAAATATTCCTTTTGAAAAAATACCTCCTCATAATCCTCAATGTTCTTACGCCTGGGTTCAGGAAAAACTGACCATCCTAACTCCTGCCCAAGGTCAGTCCTATTTATTGGAAAAGGAGAATTCAGAAGGTATTCCGTTTCGCTGCCTCACCCCTGCCGATGCACAATTGGTTCACTGGTACCTGAATGGTAAATTTATCGGAACCTCACCTGCCCGAAAACCTTTATTCTTTTCTCCTCCAGAGGGCCAATCTCAGGTCCAGTGTGTGGATGATAAAGGTAGAAGTGGAAAAGCTTGGTTTAAATTTGAAAGGTATTAAAAGCAAAAGCACTAGAATGTTAACTTTACTGCGATGAAGAATCGCTTGTTTTGGCAGGAAATACAAATTCCCTTTCTGCTCTTCTTTTTTTACCTCTTACTTCCCAATCGAAATCCAGGGAATGATGCTTGGGCTTATGCAGCTGCTGCTCGTTGGGGACAAGAACTTTTTTCCCCTCATCATTTAATTTATAATATTCCTGGGCGGATATGGAGCCTATTAACGGGAGGTTGGCGAGTAATGGAATTTATGCAGGGGCTCAACGCCTTGGCTGCTTTTGCCTCGTTATGGGTTTTAGCTCGGTTTTTTCCAAACCATAAAATGGGTTTATTCAGAATGAAAATTGCCCAAGGATTGGCAGGTGCAAGCTTTGTAGCATTTCATTACGCTACTGAAAATGAAGCCTATATCTTTCCTGTTTTCTTAATGATGTCTGCTTATTGGTGTATTCAGAAGGAAAGGTTGGAACTGATAGCTGGTATCTTACTGACCTTGGCGGCATTATTTCACCAGCAGCATCTGCTTTCTTTTGCAGCAGCCTGTATTTATTTAGCTTTTATTGCAAAAATTCCTGTTCGTCGAATTGTTTATTTTTCCTTGCCCATGTTAATACTCTTGCCGCTTGCTTATATCGGAGCATGGTATCTTGAGCCATTACTGGATAATCCATTTCAATATTTCTTTCATGATTTTTACAAAGGTTCTGCCACTTGGGTAGCCGGTAGTAAACACTGGATTCTTGCTCCAATTAATTTAATTAGAATTTTCTTGTACTTGCATGGCGATATTCTTCCAATTATTCAACATTCACCCGTTCAAGGAATAATTGCCCTTGTAGGGGGGGGTATGTTTTTGGGCGGTTTGATCCTTTGGAGTATTCGGGCAATTAGGGATTTTAAATCAAGGGATAGAAACTCGGTCATCCCAATCTCAGAGCATGGCCCGAACAAAAATTTGTCTTGGAAACCTCTCTATTTCCTCGGATTTGCCGCCCATCTATTTTTTGCTCTTTGGTTTGGAGCAAATCACGAATTTATGGTGCCCCTGTCTTTCTTAGGCGCAATATTGCTCCTGAATTGGATTAATGATCATCTGATAGTCTTTTGGATGTGGATCGTTACCGGGATGTTTTTTTGGAATATCAGCTTGGCAGGCTATTCTCAAAGGTTTTTGGTGCTCGACCCCACTCAGCATTTAGCACAGCTTATTCAGCAATATCCGAAAGCAATCTGGATCGTTTATGATGAATCTCGTGTAAGGCATGTGTTAAATTATTTTGAAGGACAGCAGGCGGTTAATTTACTACATGGTCCTGAATGGTATTTGGAAACAGGAAGGAATACTGCGGAATTGGTAGAAATAATCCGAGATGCCCAGAATCAGGGCTATGCAGTATATTCTGACTGCCCCAATAGACCCAAACGCTGGAACAGAGCCAGACTCACTCGACTCGATGATCCAGAGTTTTGGCATTCGTTTGAGGTACAACAGTTTTTGAATTTAGAAACCCTGGGCTACAGTTATCCTATCTCTCAAATATTGCCTCCAAGGGCTTCTCAGTAGGAAGCTTTCTAGAGAGTTGATGTCCAAAATGGCGGAATATTTGAACATAATCTTATCCCTCGATTCACGATAAAAGGATGGACGGATTATTTTCCTGATGAAACCTAGGCCTTACTACACCTGCTTCAACCTTATTTTTCTAAATTTGTCCTCAATATAAACGCATTTTTATGAAAAAACTTTTTACCATCATTTTAATCGCATTTGTCCTTCTTCCTTCCGTCTTTGCGGGAAAGGATGAAGGAATGTGGCTTCCGCTTCTTATCGGGAAATTGAATCAGTCTGATATGCAGAAAAAAGGATTCAAACTGACCGCTGATGAAATCTACAATGTGAACCAAGGAAGCATGAAAGATGCTGTAGTCTCCCTTGGGGGGTTCTGTACTGGTGAACTAATCTCTGGAGAAGGCCTTATGCTAACCAATCATCATTGTGCCTTCAGTTCCATTCAGTTTCATAGTTCTGTTAAAGATGATTATTTGACCAATGGGTTCTGGGCTTATTCTAAAAAAGAAGAACTCTCCTGCCCAGAAGTATATGCTTCAATTCTCGTCAGAATGGAAGATGTAACCGAGCGTATGACGAATGCTGAAAGCAAAGAAAAGGAGATAAAAGCCATCACCGAAGAAGCTACCAAGGATAGTCACTATACTGCCAGTGTAAAAGAAATGTTTGCTGGAAATCAATACTTCCTCTTTGTTTATGAGAAATTCTTGGATGTCAGACTGGTGGGTGCTCCTCCTTCTGCAGTAGGGAAATTCGGTGGGGATACGGACAATTGGATGTGGCCCAGACATACAGGGGACTTTTCTCTCTTTAGAATATATGCAGGTAAAGATGGAAAACCTGCTGCATATTCTCCTGATAATGTGCCCTATACACCTAAATATTATTTCCCTGTGTCTGTTAAGGGAGTAAAAGAAAATGATTTTGCTATGGTGTTTGGATATCCAGGGCGTACCGATCGTTATTTGGTGGCTGACGCACTAGATTATAATGTGAATGCTTATAATCCAGCACTGATCAAGGCTATCGGGAAGCATTTAGAGATAATGAAAAAAGATATGGATGCTTCTGCTGAAGTGAGAATTAAACTGGCAGATACTTATGCTTCCATGGCCAATAGCTATAAATACTTCATCGGTCAGACTGATGGATTGAAAAGATTAGATGTTATTTCTAAAATGCGTAACGACAATCAGTCTTTCGCTCAATGGGTAAATGCAGATGCAGGTCGTAAAGAAAAATATGGCAGTGTTTTAAGCTCCCTCGAGCAAGCCTATGCTTCTTATAAATCCAAATCGCAAGTGGTAATTTATACCAATGTAGGTATCGCGCGCACGGGTATCGTTCGCACTGCTGCAGGTTTAGCGCGTATCAAAAATGCTCGCCTCACTCAGGCTGATGCTATGTCAGAAGCAATTGCAGGCATGAAGGCAGGACTGGACGATATGTTCAAAGATTATGTAGTTGGTACTGATCAAAGACAATTAGCTGCAGCACTTTACCAGTATTATGTAGAGGTGCCTAAAACTTCTCACGCCGCGGCTGTAACTAATATCCTTAAAAAGTATAAAGCAAAATCTGTTGAAGAGTCTTTTGAAAAATTCGCAGCTGATTTATACAAAAAATCTGCCCTCTCCTCTAAAGAGAAATTGGCTAAACTGCTCGAAAATCCAACGGCCAAAGCATTAGGAGCGGATCCTGCTGTAATGTTTGCCGATGAGTTTATTACTGAGTTTAGAACTAAGTATGGTACCGATATGGCAGCCTTCCAAGGTACCCTTGCTACTAATTATAAACTGTACCAGAAAGCTTTGATGGAGAAAAATCCAGAGAAGGTTTTCTACCCAGATGCTAACTCCACTCTCCGTATGACTTATGGTACCGTTAGACCTTATGAGCCTAAAGATGCAGTTTCTTATAACTATTTTACTACTGCCGAAGGTATCCTGGAGAAAATGGACAATACCTCTGAAGAATTCCAGGTTCCTGCCAAACTAGAGAAACTGCTGCGTGACAAAGACTATGGTTCTTATGCCGAAAATGGTCAATTGCCTGTTTGTTTCTTAACCGATAATGATATCACAGGAGGAAACTCTGGTAGCCCAGTTATTAATGGCAACGGTGAAATTATTGGATGTGCATTCGATGGTAATTGGGAAGCTATGACAGGAGATTTAGTTTATGATCCTTCAAGCAAACGCACCATTTGCGTGGATATGCGATATGTATTGTTCATCATCGAAAAATACGCTGGTGCCCAGAATCTTATTAATGAAATGAAGATTGTTCGGTAATTCGAAATAATTTATTGAATACAAAAAGGCAGGTTCGAACCCTGCCTTTTTTGTTTTTCGGGTGCAACACCCAAGTGGTAAGCATCTTCCTTGCGTGCAACACCCGAGTGCGTTTTCCTCTTAAATCCTACATTATACTATCGTAAAAAGGAATCTTGGGTGCAGCACCCTATAAAATTCGTTTCTTTTTGCGTGCAGCACCCAATAAAAACGCATAAAAAAACAGGCAGACTCACGCCTGCCTGTTTTTTTTGATTTGAGAGTTAATGAGTTGCTGAGCAGGCAATTCTCTGATTTTCTGCTCCCTCCCTGACTACAAGATAAAAGATACCTTTTGCATTATGTCTCTTCAATATTCAAGTAACAGAGTGCATAAGGATCTATCGTGAATTATTATGGGTAAGGATACATTTAATTTGCTGAATTGCCTTACCTGAATGAAGATGCAAAAAATAAACTCCATTGGATTCTGCGGGCAGTTGCAGGGTCATATGATCATTTGATGTTTGTATGACTTCAAATGGAATCATTCTGCCTCGTACATCATAAATAAATATCTTGTCCGGTTTTGGATTTGGATATGGTGTTTGAATGTTAATCATATTTCCAAAAACTGGGTTTGGTGCAATTGAAAATTTATCTTCCATTCTGAGTTTTTGATTGGAAACACTTTCGGGTTCACCTGCAACAATACTTCCATTTACATTACCTGAACAAAAATCTGTAACAGAAACAAGACTATAAATCAAATTTGTCGTTGGGGTAACGGATAATTGATAGGGACTCTGTGTAACTCCGCTTACAGGAAATTGAGTAGTTCCATCTGTCCAAATGAAATCCCAGGGAGGAGTTCCAGACAGTATAACGCTTAAAGTTGCTGACTGGCCTATTGTCAAGGGTGAATTTCCCGTTAACAGAGCGAATGGAAGGGGTCTGGGATTCACAGTTACCGTTGATGGAATCGTTTGAATACAGCCATCCGATGTTAGGTTAAATACTGTAATGGCTGTATTACCAGAAGGTAAAAAGGATAGATTGTAAGGAGAACTCAGCGCTGTAATGGTCGAGATAGTACTCCCATCTGTGTATTGAAAAACCCAAGGGGCATTTCCTGAAAATTGGAAATCGATGTGTGCTGAATCTCCATAGCATATTTCACTCAAAACCTTCAAATCGACTGTCGGCGTTGGTTTTACGGTTATAAAAATAGATGAATTACATCCTTGGTCACTCGTTCCCATATAATATAAAGTGCTGACTACGGGTGCGTCAGTAAAGCTACAAGCTTGTGTAATGGTGGATGCAGGTATTGTTGACCAAGAGCAGGTATAATTCGGCAAGTTGGATGTGGCATACAATGTGACTGTATCCCCCGTGCAAATTATAGATTGGCTTGAAGACAAAGTAGGTAAGGCAACATCTACCTTTTTAAATGAAATATCATCAATGGCAAGATTTCGGCCTATACCATTCGTATTTGTACTTACAGTCGCATTGTTTACTATGGCAATTCTATGGATGCCTGTAGCAGAGGCCTGAAAAGATCCGGACAAAGTCATCCATCCATCGGAATGCCTTAAGGTAAGGGGTTGGCCAAATAGTTGAAATGATGCAGGCCATTGAAATCCTGAAACATCAGAAAAGCGCAAATCTACCACGGGTAAATAACCTGACGATTGATTGTTCTGTACATTGGAGACTTTTACACTAAAGCAGTAGGTCTCACCTGCAATAAGTGAAAAGTCATGATACCATATTTTGAGTTCAGGATAATCCCAGGGATCTCCTATTAAAAAAGCATCTGATGGCATAGATGCGTCAGTTCTGTTCCAAAACGGATTAATACTCACTGCATTATTTTCTAAATAAAATAATCCCTCAGGCAATAATGGATTCAATTGTTGAATCATAGGATGTACCGCACAGGAAGGTCCATTCACGCTTAATCCTGAAAAAGTATGATCTGATGATTGAGGGAAATTATAAGAAGAACTGCAATGTTCAGCTTGAGTAAATGTTTCTGTAAACAAAATAGTTGAAGTATTGCAAGTATCCTCACATGATAATGTACTATTTTGAATACCCGGTCTTATCGGATCTGTTGTGTAAACACATCCTAAACTATCTAACATTACAGCATAGTGAAAATCTAAAGGGTCGGTTATGGGAATAAGTTCTTTCGATTCAACTGCTTCAATCAATTGACCTTGAGAATGAAACCAAACCACCTCCCGGAGCTTATCCCCAATAATTGATAATGTGTATCCATTTTCTGAAGCTTTCGCTTGTATCTGAGGATATACAGAACCTGAAAGTACGCGGTTGTTGCACTGTATCTGTAATAAGCTATCCTGTTGGTATTGTTGCCACTTATCCGGACTGGTTTGACCAAAAACAAACTGAATTAATCCAATAACAGAAATGCAACTGAATAAAGAGCTTCCCGAATTAAAGTATAATTTCATATCGATAGCTTAAATTTTAAATTCATAATATATTTATCTTTAAAACAAATTTAAAGAAATAATTCCTTTCGAAAAAAATATCCATATTTTTATTTCGAGGTAGGCTCAAAAATAAAAATTTGGGGGCATGATTGATAGGTAAGATGTAATTATTTTATTTTTAATATTTATTTAACTATTATTTCAGACTCAGTAAAGTATATACCACTGAAGGTTAGCAACCATTAGAACTAAGTTTGAAGGTTTTTCTCATACTCTGCTAGATTGAAGTGTGGGCATAAACAGCATCTGTCAAGATTTTCTAATGACATCCCAATAAATTACAAAAAACACCTAAACCACTTTGTTTTGGGGTGTCAATATTATAGTTTTCATTAACAATAGGGATATTGTGGTTAAACTAGGTTGAGGTATTTTCAAATGTTTTTCGGGTGCAGCACCCAACTGATTTTTCTATCCAAAACACACTTTTTTCATTGTTGGCTATATCATCACGTGCAGCACCCAATAAAAACACACAAAAAAAAAACAGGCAGACCTGAGCCTGCCTGTTTTTTACTGTTGCTTGGGACTAATTAATCGTGAAACTCTACTTTGAATTCTACCCTTCTGTTTTTTGAACGACCTTCGGTAGTGTCATTCGTGGTAATTGGTTGGGTACTTCCAAATCCATCAGCAATTAATCGGGTTTCTAAAATGCCTTTGTCTACAAGATATTTCTTCACCGCTTTTGCGCGATTTTCAGAAAGCAATTGGTTTTTCTGAGCATCTCCCTGACTATCCGTATGGCCCGAGATGTGTAGATGAAACTCAGGGTGATCTTTCATGATGCTTACAATGTTATCTAGGATTTTGTAAGAACTGGTCTTAATGATGTCTTTACCAGACTCAAACTGAACACCTGTTAAGGCCATTTCTAAAATATGACGGGTATTGTCATCAATTTCAGGACAGCCTTTATTGGCTTTTGTTCCTGAAGCACCCGGGCATTTATCATCCTTATCTGCAACGCCATCGCTATCTCTATCTGGGCAGCCATTTACCGGGCCTGCTACATCTGGACAGGGATCGTTTTTATCTGCGATTCCGTCTTTGTCTTTATCAGGACAACCTTTGAGCTCTTTTGTGCCTGAGTTCATCGGACACTCATCCTGACTATCCATAATACCGTCCCCATCAGAATCAGGGCAACCATTAAATTCAGTTTTACCCGCTACTTTTGGACAAGTATCAGTATTGTCCGGAATGCCGTCCCCATCAGAATCAGGGCAACCTTTGAAATCCGCCTTCCCAGCTAGATCTGGGCATTGATCTTCTTTATCTACAATGCCATCATTGTCTTTGTCAGGACAGCCACCCGCAGCCTGTGATCCAGCCATATCAGGGCATTTGTCTAAGTGATCCGCTATGCCATCTCTATCTGAATCTTTTGGGCATCCGGTTGTATCAACTGCCATTCCTTTTTCTGTATTGGGGCATTTGTCAGCAGCATCTGGAATCCCATCTTTGTCGGTATCCGGACCTTTACTTTTTCCTAAATGCCAGATAATTCCCAATGATTGTTGAGCAAAATGATCATTTCTGTCATTTTCTTTTGGAAGGGTAAAGATTTGATCCCGAACATCGTGATTGGTCAATACATACAAAAATTGGTATTGAACAGCCCATTTGTCGTTCAAATAATATTTAACCCCTACTCCCATTGGAATCAAACGGTCATTTATTCGGAAACCATCCCGAATAATACTTCCATAACGAGATCCTGTATAGCCTGCCATTCCTAAACCAGCAGTAGCAAAAGGTTCCCATTTAGAATCTGTAGGGAGAATTTTGCCATTATTCAATTTGTAATAAACCAAAAGACTAATGTCTGACTTCCGGGACAACATAGTTACTCGGTCATTGCTGTATCCTAAATCTCCTAATGAACCATGAATACCCACATTGAATGAGGGACTTAGGTAATACGATAGGGTAATTGCCCCGTATCCATAAAATGGATTGGTATATTTGAACAGGCGGTTTCCCAAATCTCCATTGTATTGGTTAACTCCACCGTGCAGGCCGAGTGCGATCTTTCGCACTTCTGTTTGAGCATTGAGCTGTATCCCTGCTAATAGCATGATACAGGTTAGGATAAAATTTCTGGTTCTCATATGTTTTTGGTTTGCGTTCAGAATTTAAGTTTTTTACAATCGTTTTTGTGAAACTTAATTCATTGTAGGCAGTAAAGGTATGCATATGATGACTTGAAATGTCAAATAGTGACAAATATCATTTTTTAAAATTTCATTTTATTGGCTTTGTGTGTTTATTAGGTGGAGGAAATTCTTTCGGGGAATCAGCCGGGCTCCTAAATTTTCTAAATGAGGGGTATAGACTTGACAGTCTATTAGTAATATTCCTTCCTCTTTTAATTCCTCTACAAACTGAATGAATCCGGCTTTTGAGGCATTGGATACTTTTGAAAACATCGATTCCCCAAAAAATATTTTTCCATATAGAATTCCATAAAGTCCACCCACCAATTCTTCCTTCTCCCAAACTTCTAGGGATATTGCCCAACCGAGTTGATGCAATTCCAACAACTTTGCCTGTAATGCCTGTGTAAGCCAAGTGCCATCCTGATCTTTGCGTGCAACTGTGGCGCATTGTTGGATTACTTTCTCAAAATTCTGATTCCGAGTAAATTTGAATTTCCCAGATCTTAAAACTTGTTTCATGGATTTTGAAATTTTTAATTCCTCTGGAAACAATACGAATCGGGGGTCAGGGCACCACCATTGTACCAGTTCTCCCTCATTATACCAAGGGAAAATTCCTTTTGGGTACGCCCTTAGCAACATATCGAGTGTCAGCTCTTCTGAGACTGCGATTAATCCTTCCTTATCTAGTTGAGATTCAGTTGGAAATTCAGAATCTGGTTCCAGAAAAAATATAGCCATGAAAATTAATGTTGAGAATAATTTCGGAATACTGCTAAGGCAGACTGGAAATCCTCAGGAATCTCACTGTCAAAATTTATCCATTTTTCCGTAACAGGGTGTCGAAATCCAAGCGTTTTAGCATGCAAGGCTTGACGAGGGCAAATCGACAGCGCTTCCTGAATCATATGTTTATACCTTCCCGTATTATTTCCGGCAAGAATTTTATCTCCTCCATAGAAAGAATCACTGAATAAAGTATGACCTATGTGTTTAAAATGTACCCGGATCTGATGTGTCCTACCGGTCTCTAAATTGCATTTAACATAAGTGGCAAAGCCAAATCTTTCTAGCACTTCATAATGAGTCACGGCATGCTTTCCTTCATTCGGGTCAGCATATACTTGGAAGATTTTACGGTCTTTCAGACTTCTTCCAATATTGCCCGTAATAGTTCCTTTGTCTTCCTTTAAATCCCCCCAAACCAAAGCATGGTAGGTGCGTTCGCAGGAATGGTCATAGAATTGTCGGGCTAACCAAGATAGAGCATATTCAGTTTTAGCAATGACAATTAATCCACTGGTGTCTTTATCTATACGATGAACCAATCCCGGTCTTAAATGATCTTCCGCCCGATTCCCTTTAGGTAGGTGCTCAAAGTGCCAAAGAATGCCATGGACTAAGGTTCCGGTATGATTTCCTACTCCTGGGTGTACCACCATTCCGGGGGATTTATTGATGAGTAAAACAGCCTCATCCTCATAATGAATGGTTAGGTTAAGATTTTCGGCACTTAATTCTGGAGGAGGGGGATAGGGAAGCAACACACTCACTTTATCCCCAGGTTTTACTTTGTAGCTTGCCTTTCGAACCTGATCATTGACAAATACATTTCCGGTAAGGGTTGCATTTTTTATTCTGGAGCGAGAAGTATTTTTGAGAAAGGTTGCCAAAAATACATCTAGCCTCAACATTGCCTGCCCTGGTGCAGAAATCAGGGTGAAATGCTCGTATAAATCGGACTCTTCAGCCCCAGCATCTGGGTCTAAATTATCTGTAATCTCCTCGGCAGAAACATCTGGAAGATTCCAATCTTTTGACTCTGTCATTTTATCTCGGCAGATTCAGATGGGAGGCTGGGTTTTAGTTTGACCAAAAGGATAATTCCGGCGATGATCAGAATGAAGGAGATTACCTCAGCCTGAGTTATGTTCATTCCGAATAAATTCATATAAGTATTCACTCGGATTTTCTCAATCAGAAATCTTTCCATCCCATTAAATATCAGATAGACTGCAAATAATTTTCCGGGCGTAGCAAGTCTTTTGCGCAGCATCCATAATACACCCGCTAAAGAAATCGCCATTAGAATTTCATACAAAGGAGTTGGAAATACAGGCTCTGGAAGTTGGAAGCAGAAATCTCCTACACAGCCAGGAATGGAAACTCCCTCCCGAATCACATTGTTGGGGTAAGTATAAGACCATGCCCAATCCGGTGCCCAACTGAGCCAGGAAGGCTTACTGGCATTATTCACAATCCCCCAATCTCCATCTCCGGAAAGTTGACAGCCAATCCTGCCTATCCCATAGGCAAGTAAAAGCGCGGGAGCGGCAGCATCTAGATAGGGTAGAATGGGTATTTTGATTTTTCTTAAATGCCAGATAATTGCAGTGGATGCTACTATGAGCCCCCCATAAAAGGTAAGTCCGTCAAATGACAATAAGGAGCCTAATGGATCCTGCATGAAATGATCTAAATTCTCTAGGTTATGAAATATTTTAGCACCCAAGATACCCCCAATAGCAGCAATCATCGTAACAGTACCTAAAGATTCCTCTGCACCAGAATCCACTAATTTGGTTTCCAGTTTACTGTTTTTTGCTTGTTGATACTCCCGATACTTTAGCAAGGCCCCAGCAATTGCAGCAACCAAAGCTATCCTCCAATCTCCTTCTAAGGATAATAAAGCATCTTGAGGGCGCGCGCAATAAATCGAATTATTGGTGAAAATTGGACCCAATTTGAATCCTAAAACTGCCCATAACAAGGCTGCATATCCTACTTCTTGTATCTGGATAGGACCACCTGTTTGAATTTTTAATTTCTTAACGGGGAGTAATCCTTCCTCGGATTTCCTTACCAGTTCATGTCTAATTGCAGACCACGCTGTAATAAATGCCATGGCTACGAAAAAACCAAAGGTCTGAACAGGCAAGCAAAAATGGGTGCCTAGCAAATCATTTAATAAATCACTAAAGGTAGGATACACAGTTCAAGATTTTAAGTTCAAAGGTAAGGAGATTTGTGCAGGTGCCAAGACTTACCCTCCTAAACAGACGCTTAAACTTAAGCCTGAGCACCTCAGAGATTATTCTTTTCTTTCAAAGTTATGACCTAATTTTTCCATTGCCCTAGTATTGTTAAGATAGGCTTAAAGCAATCCCTGTTTCCCAAGTATTTCTTTTGAATTTGGGTTAGCGTTTTTAAGCAGTTTTACCTCTAACTGAATCATATTCTTCCACTGACTTTGAATCATCATTTCTTTCAGAATCTGACTTGCTGTTCCTGCTAATTTATAATTGGGATTCAATACTGCATCCAACCAATTTCGAATGATAATAGGGTTGAGATAATTGAGCCTTTTTAAGGCATTCATCGCATTTTGTCGGGTGATAAATTCAAATCCAGAACTGCATAAGTCGCCCAATTCTCTCAGTGATTCACTGTCCCCTTTTTCGGCTTTCAGCTCCAACCATAAAATGCGTGTTTTCATCCCAGGACCTTTCTCGTTTTGAGTAGCCTCAAGGTATTTCTCAAGATTCTCAGGAAATTGACGGGATAATTTTTCTAAACTGGCATTAATAACACTATACGATGAGTCCTTCAACAAGGCTTCATAGTAAATCAAATCCGTAAAGGGAATGCTTTCAGTGTTGCTGATAGCGGATAAACGAACTTCCACCATTTTATCCTGTAAGGCTTGTCTTCTCAGGCTTTGAGCGTTTACTGACTGATCTTCTTTCAGTTGTTGTAGAATTTCTGACTTCATCGCATGGAAGTTCTCCTTCGAATATCTTTCCAACAAATAATCCTTTTTCTCGGTAAGTGAAAAGTCTCGTAATCCAAGTAAGGCGTCATACCGATCGATCATGTGAGGAGCCCTAGATAATTGTTCTTTCAGCTCATGAATAGATTTCTTAAAGCTAACTTTTTTTAGTATTTGACTCCCCGGGTCAAATAGCACAAAGGCTACTTTTTTACCAGATGTATTCGAAATACGGAAACGATGATTCTCTTTCTCCACCCATACTTTTTCTTTATCAATGGCGCCATCTGTATAATGAACTTCTATTTCTACCGGCATTTTAAATAATCCCTGTAACTCATTAGTTCCTTGCATTTGTTGAACACTGATTTCGGTAGCCTGTCCATTAGGCGTTTGAATTCCTTCCCAGCTTATTTGATAATGAGGTTCCCCTCCACGATACAGCCATTGGTCGAAAAACCAGTAAGGGCTTAATCCTAATGTGTCTTGGAAACTTTGGTACAAATCATTGGTTTCTACATTTTGGTAAGGATGTTTTTTGAGATAATGGTGAATCACTCTTTTCATCGCCTCTTCCCCAAATGCATAGTGCATCATGTCTATTACTGCCGATCCTTTAGGGTACCAACGAGCCGATCCTGCTTTGGAATGAACTACTGGAAAGTGATCTTTCTCAGATGCTTTGAGGGCTGAATTATGCTCCCCTCTTAATTGCCATTCATAATAGTCTTCCCCATAGATAGTGCGTAGAAAACGCTTAGGGTAAAATGTAGCATAGGATTCCTGAAGCCAGGTGTGTTTAGAGCTTCTCGCTGTAATGTAATCCCCAAACCATTGATGGGTGAGCTCATGTACATTGGTGCCGATGTAGTTTCGGTCTATAAATTCGCGTGAATCAACCAGTATGAAGTCTCCAAATATGGTAGCAGTGGTATTTTCCATGGCACCATAAAGAAAATCCTGAACAGGAATATTAGCATAGGTTTTCCAAGGGTAAGGGATGCCCGTCATCTCTTCTAGATAGTCTATACACTCTGTTGAGTATCGGTAAGTAGGTTCTCTTTTTTCCGGGAATTCAGGATAGTACCATAATGAAACAGGGGTACCAGCCTGAGTCTTTCTTTTTTCAATGGAATATCTCCCAATTCCAATCATGATTAAATAGGGGGGATGAGGGTAATCCATTTTATAATGCCAGGTTTTGGTACCATTCCCATTCTTTCTCTCAGTAAGTAAATTTCCATTGGATAATACCTGAAAACTATCTGTAAAGGTGATGAGAGTTTCGGAAATGATTTTATCATTCATCTCATCATACATCGGAATCCAATATCGATTGTCTATTCCCTGTCCCTGCGTCCAGATTTGTTTTCTGGAACGATTGCTTTGGTCATTCCATCCAATGAAATAGATGCCTTTGCGTGGGGTACAGGTGTACTCCAAGGTGAAACTATCCAGAACTCCCAAGGTGGTCGAATTGTCTAAGAATAAATAAAATCCACTATCCTCCTGTTTCCACCTCAGCTCTTTTCCTTTACGCGTGGCTTTCAGTAGTTGGATGCCCGGGCCATCCAAAAACAGACTATCTATCCGGTCTCTCAGGGGTAGAAAAGTATGGGTAACTTTTCCATTGACTATCCCTTTTTCTGGTTGGAAATTAACCTCCAACCTGAGGTGTGTAAAGTTTACAGGGTGTTCTCGGGGTTCCAGTTCTGGTTCCGCAAGATAGGTTCGCACTTCAGGTAGTTGTTGTGCCTTGAGCATGGAACTCAACAAGGCGAATAGGATAATCCACTGTTTCATGGGTTAAAGTTACAAAAAGACAATGAAGTGAATACTAGGTGCATCAAGGATTTTGGTTAATTCTTGATGGATAGATTTATGAAAGTGTCACGAGAAATCGGGTCAGGAAATTATAAAAAATGGCAATTAAGATGGTTAATAGGTTGCCAATGATGAAATAATCGTTCTTGACTTTATTATTCTTTTCTAAGCGGGTACCAATTTTAATTGCGCCAAAGACTGTGAGGACAAAGGGAATGTTTAAAAATAGAGCCAGAAACAGGGTGAATCGTTCTAATATTCCTTTGAATATAGATATGGATAGACCCAAAATTCTTTTCTCCGGTTCTGGGTCTTCAGAAGTCGAAAATATTTTCCTTAGCCACTTAAATAGAGTCAGGTTGACAATTAGCTAACCGGCGCAAAATAGGAGGATAAAATAGAGCGTCTCCTTCATTGAACAGTTATTCTAACCCAAATATAAGAGTATTTCTTTAATTGATTTATATTGGGAAATATTGAGGCTTTTCTGTCTTCTCCAGGTTGAAGAGGGATTCAGTCGATGTTTGATCGCTACCTTCTTATAGTCTTTCAATGTTAAGAAACTACTTATTAAGGGCTTATCTTTCGGCTTCCAGGCATCTACGATGCTTTGGTAGAGTAGAAATGCCTGATTGAGGACATGGGTTTGAGCAATACGAGTGGTCTTTATCTTAAATCGTATCTTTTCTTTTTTGAGCAGGCTTAATTGGTTTCGTGCATCCGTTAGCCCTTTACCCATCATGCCATAAGCGATTTTTGAGTTGATAGGAGTTTCTATTCTCCCCACTTGCAGAATGTATCTGAGTTTCATTGTATATCCCTTTTTGAGAATACTTTCTTCTAAATGAAAGATGATTTTTAATCCACTTTCTATAGACTGAGGAACGCCTTGGAATTCATCCCCTAGTGTAATTGTTAGAGGAGATCTCAGCTCAGCTTGAAATTGTTTGTTAGCAGATTGTATCAGGTGACTGAACTGTTGTGCCAGTATTCGTTGATTTTGCAGACTACTGTTCTGTATGTCCGCCATCAGAATGATCGCTTGCATGCTTGGAATAAATAATCACAAATGTACCAATATTGTTAAAAAAATGCAATTAGTATTAATATTGCAATATAATTGCAATAAATATTTTATTGCAGAAATACTGCAATATAATTTAATTTTGCATTATTTATGCAATAGTTTATTTTTACTTGAATGTCAAGATCAGCTGGCCTATCTAATAGCTGATTGTAATTGGCTTTGGTAGATTTTCTCAGAAGTTGGGTATGTATGTTTTTGCAACTTTAGAGAGGCTACAATCTTTGTAGGTTCGCTCGTTGTCTAGTATTCAAACCAAAACCAACATCCCTTCATCGAAATTGAGTTTAATGCTAATCTTATTCATTGTCCTTTTTTGCTAGCATCTTAATAATCTACAGATGGGAGTCAACGGCAGCCATTTTACAGTAAGGAATAGCGAAGCGAATCTCGCTTGGGGGGAATTCTAGCTCAATTGCGATTTGGCTGGCTACCAAATAAAATAAGCTAAAGGAAGTTATACGGAAGGTTT
>JBEIHC010000052.1:0-18784 GCA_040381555.1 Bacteroidia bacterium | reverse complement strand
TGGAAGCCTGAATTACCTGATCTAAGGTAATATCGGGATTGTTTAAAGTAATATTATCTACAATAGAACCTGAGAATAAAAACACATCCTGAGGAACAGTTAAAATTCTCCCTCTCAGCCAATTTAATTTAAAGTCCTGAATAGGTATTCCGCCGACTTCAATCCTGCCATCGGATAATTCATAAAAACGAGAGAGCAAATTAATGACGGTCGTTTTTCCGGAACCGGTGGAACCGACAAGGGCTGTGGTAGTACCAGGCGCTACTTCAAAAGAAATATTTTTTAAAAAAGGTTCGTCTGCTTTATACGAAAAAGATACATTCTGGAAAGAGATACCTACTGGTCCCTCAAAGGGCATTTGTTCTTTGCCAATGCTTCCTGTATCGGCAATAAATTCCTGAGTATCCAATACCTTAAAAATCCGATCGGCACTGACCATGCCCAATTGCAGGGTATTGAATTGATCAGCCAACATGCGTATGGGACGAAAGAACATTTGAATATACATCAGGAAGGCAACCAAAGCCCCAAAGGTGAGTCGCCCTTCGAGAATATTCCCAGTTCCATACCAGATCAATAGTGCAACTGCAAATGCCGAGATAATTTCGACTACGGGAAAAAATACACTATAGTACAGGACAGAATTAAAATTAGCATTCCTGTGTTTTTCGTTAATATCCTTGAATTTCTCTGCTTCAATTCTTTCTCTGCCAAAAATCTGAATCACCAACATTCCGGAAATTCTCTCCTGTAAAAAGGAGTTCAATTCACTGACATATTTTCGTACTTCCTGAAAAGAGGATTTTACTTTTTCTTTAAATATCCAGGTAGCAATTAACATTAAAGGCAGAGAAGATAATACCACGAGCGTTAATTGCCAGTCGGTATAAAACATTAAACCTAGGATGGCAATCAATTGAAGTATCTCCCCTAATATCGTAACCAATCCCTGACTAAATACATCATTTAAGGTTTCTACATCACTGATGGTGCGGGTTTGCAAGGCTCCAACAGGTGTTTTATCAAAATACTGAAGCCGCAAATGCAAAATATGCTCATACACTTTAACCCGTATATCCCGCATTACTTTTTGAGCCAAATTATTGGTGAGAATATTCTGAAAGTAATATAAGATTGTTTGTAAGATTAATATCCCTAAAATAAGAAGGGCAAAAAATCTTAACCCTTGAATATCCTGTGCCCCGACCTGATTATCCAGCATATATTGAAATAATACGGGTTTCAGTGGGGTTAATCCTGCTAATAATAAAGTCAGAATTAAACTAATAATAAAAGAGGATTTATAGGGAGTAATAAATCCTAAAATCCGGCGAATAATTCCGGGATTAAAGACCTGACCTGTTTTTACTTTATTTTTTGGATCGCTCAACTCGTTTTGTTTATTGATTCGTTATACTGTTTTTTGGAGAATTACAGTTAGCCTTATCTTTTACTCTTAAATGGTAGAAAGAACATGTAGCAAAGGACAACCTATTGTAACTCTTACCATTTGCGTTTCCCTCTTCCCGATTTACCCGAATTTTTATTTTTGCTAAACTTAGATTCTCTCCTCTCCGAAAAAAAGGAATCTTCAGAACCGGGCAAATCCAAATCTACTGCGCGTTTGAGAATATCTGTTTTGGCAATACGCACGCGTATTTCATCTCCGAGTCGATATTGTTTTCCCGAACGACGGCCTACTACCCGAAAATTCTTTTCATCATAATCATAATGATCGTCCTTCAAAGCTGCTAAGCGCAACATGCCTTCGCATTTATTAGTTTTCAGCTCAACAAAAATTCCCCAATTGGTAACGCCGGATATAATTCCGTCAAATTCTTTACCAATTTGATCGGATAGATATTCTGCCTGCTTGTATTTAATAGAAGCTCTTTCAGCCTCAGCCGCTTTTCTCTCCATTTCGGAAGAATGTCTGCAAGCTTCTTCTAGTTCCTTTTCATTGGTGCGGAAATTCCCTGCTAGATATTGCTCCAATAAACGATGCACCATTACATCCGGATATCTACGAATAGGGCTAGTAAAATGGCTGTAAAATTTAAATCCCAATCCATAGTGACCAATATTACGGGTAGTATAAATGGCCTTTGCCATAGAACGAATGGCAATGGACTGCACGACATTTTGCTCTGGCCTACCCTCCACTGAAGTCATTAAATCGTTTAAGCTTGTTACAGCTTGTTTTGGGCTATCCACTTGAAGTGTGTATCCGAATTGCTTGACAAATGACTGTAACTGCTCGAGTTTATCCTGATCAGGTAAATCATGTATACGATACACAAAAGGATATTTTTCTTTTTTAGAAATCGTATTCACCCAAGTCGCTACCTCCCGATTGGCGAGCAACATAAAATCTTCGATTAATTTATGGGCATCTTTTCGAATTTTGAGTACAACCTCTAATGGCTTACCATTCTCATCAAGTCTAAATTTCACTTCATCCGTTTCGAAACTAATGCTTCCCCCGGCGAATCTTTGTTTCCGGAGGATATGGGCAATACGATTTAAGTCCAGTAAGGCTTCGGAGTGTGTGCCGGTTCCCGCTTCCAGAATTTCTTGCACTTGCTCATAAGAGAATCGGGTATCGCTATGAATAATAGATTTCCCAAACCAGCGCTCCAGAATTTTACCTTGGGGATTCATTTCAAATACGGCCGAGAATACCAATCGATCTTCATTGGGTCGTAAGCTGCACAAATCATTCGAAAGAATTTCGGGCAACATGGGAACCGTTCTATCCACCAAATAAACAGAGGTGCCGCGTTTATAGGCTTCTTGATCCAGCTCTGTGCCCGGAATTAAATAATGGGTAACATCGGCAATATGCACGCCAATTTCCAGATTGCCATTTTCTAATTTTTTATAGGAAATCGCATCATCAAAATCTTTAGCATCTGCCGGATCTATGGTAAAAGTAAGGGTCTCGCGAAAATCTCTCCTGCGGGCAATTTCTTTTTTTCCAATTTCCCGGGGAATGGCATCCGCTGCTTTTTGAACAGAAGGAGGGAATTTCACTTCAAACCCAAATTGTAGGAGAATGGCATGCATTTCTGTATGATGCTCTCCAGATTGCCCCAGAATTTGAACTACTTCCGCTTCCGGAAAAATGGAATTAAAATGTACTAAACGAATTTGTACTTTTTGTCCTACCTGTGCATTGCCCGCTTTATCGATGGGAATAAAAAACTCCTGTTGCATGGACCCTTCTTCCACCATGGCTCTAAATCCATTTCGTCCGGGAGAGAGGGTTGCCACATATTCAGATCTTCCTCTTTTAACTACTTCTAGAATTTGCGCTTCGACTTTACTGCCTCTGCCGCGTGATACTTTTATGGCTACGGTATCACCCGAGAAAGCATCTGCCATAGAGGATTGAGGCACAAAAAAATCTTCTGCAAAACCATCCACGGTTACGAAACCATACCCATCACGCGCGATGCGGAGAATTCCTGTTAGTATTTTCGGAATGGAAGGTACTCGGTATTTTTCTCGTTTATCGGTTTCGATTTTTCCAGCGATGGCTAATAATTTCAGAGCATCCCGTACCTCGAATACTTCGTATTTTCCTTTAATACCATCGGCAGCAAATACCTGTTTATAATTAAAATATTTACCAGGAAATTTGCCCATGTACTGATGAATGGTTTGCTGCAAGCCATCCTGTCGAGAAGTATCAGATTGAGTATTTTTTGATTTAGCCATAAAAATAAAAACCGGATTACCAGAATCCGGTTTAAATGAATGAATTGAAGATTAATAAATTATAATTTTCCAATCAGTTGTTTTATGCGGGTGAGTTTACTGCCATATTCTTCTTTGAAGGATTCTTTTGACGCTCCGTGTAATCCCTTCAACGCATTTTTATATTCTTCGTTCACCTCTTCAAATTCTTCCTTTATGTCTCCTCTTTCGAGGGATACATCTTCCCCGTCCTGCTTATCTTGGTAAAGCCCTTCTGCTTTCCGTTCCAAACTGCGGACTAGTTGGATGATTTCTTCGGTATCAATTATATTTTCAGACATAAAAAACGATATAACTACAACTGAACAAACTTAACAAATATTCACCACTATTAAAAACAATCTTATCCGCTCAAATGGAAACCTGATATTCTCTGAGGGCATCGTTGAGAGAAGTTTTCAAATCAGTAGAGGGCTTGCGAGTACCAATGATGAGGGCACAAGGAACGGAATATTCCCCTGCAGGAAATTTCTTGGGTATGCTGCCCGGAATGACCACGGACCTTTCGGGTATAAAGCCTTTGTATTCAACCTGCTCTTCTCCGCTGACATCAAAAATTCGGGTGGAGGCTGTAAGCACAGTATTAGCACCGAGAACGGCTTCCCGCCCAACCCTTACTCCTTCAACTACTATGGAGCGAGAACCAATAAAACAATGATCTTCAATAATTACAGGCGCAGCTTGAATAGGTTCCAACACGCCCCCTATGCCTACCCCTCCGCTCAAGTGAACAGACTTCCCAATTTGCGCACAAGAACCCACAGTTGCCCAGGTATCCACCATGGTCCCTTCATCCACATAGGCACCGATATTTACAAAGGAAGGCATCATAATTACCCCCTTGGCAATATAGGCTCCATATCGTGCAATAGCATGAGGAACCACCCTCACCCCCAAGTCTGCGTAGCCTGATTTCAGTTTCATTTTATCATAAAACTCCATCGGGCCGGCGTGAGTAGTTTCCATACCCCGAATCGGGAAATACAGAATGACGGCTTTTTTCACCCATTCATTCACCTGCCAAGTAGACGCTGATGGCTCGGCTACTCTCAGTTTTCCAGATTCTAATAGATCAATGACGGCCTCAATAGCAGTGCGATAGGCAGCGTCGGATAAGAGCGCCCGGTTTTCCCAAGCCTCCAAAATTTTCGATTGTAATTCAGGTATATTCATGTACTGTCCGTGAATTCCGCTAATTTAGGGGGAATGTCTGTATTTCAACTCGAAAATTTTTAAAAGTGCTGAGAGACTTCCCCTTACAAAAAAAGGTATTGATGGCAACTGTCCTGAATCCGGAACAGCATCCGCGCATTTGGCATCGGGAGGGAAAAAGTTTGGAACAAGCAGGGTACTTAGTCGACTATCTATTTGCCCCCAATCCCTTTCAGAAAGGATTGTTCTCAAGACTTCGGCAACAATTTAGATTAGTAAAAAAACTGTTCCATTTTAAACCGGATTACCTTCACCTTCACACACCGGAGTTGGCTTGGGTAGCCGTTTTTTTTAAGTTTTTCTTTCGGTATAAACTTATTTATGATCGACACGAAAACTATCCTGTCCAGGTATTGTACGGATCTGAACGAAATGCCTTAACGAAACAGATCCTATCCTGGAGTTTGAGTTGGACCGAGCAAATTCTCTATAAAATTTCGGATTTAGTATTGCTTGCGGAAAAAGGATATTTACAAGATGCGCCGGATACTGGGGTATTGATTCGAAATTCTTTCGTTCGCACAAAAGAGGATAAGAAAGCAGAATCTGAGCAATACTTTTTAATCAGCGGGGCCTTGTCTGAGCGGAATGGGGTTCGGGAGGCATGTCAGTTTTGGGAAGAAATTCGGGCAAGGGTACCTTGGCAGCTACATATTTGTGGGCATTGTCAGGAAGATGAATTAATTAACTTCTTGAAAAACCTCCAATTACGATATCCGACCGAAGTAAAAATGTATGGCGTGCAGCACCCAATAAACTATTCCCTGATTCAGGAGGAGATTGCCCATTGTAGCTGCGGCTTGGCTTTGTTTCAGGAGAGTGTACATCTTCAGGGAAAAATCCCTTCGAGGTTTTATGAATTTATTGGCTTTGGCAAAAAGTTGATTATCAGAGGAAATAAGGAATGGAAACAGGAAAAATTCCCGGAGAATATTTTGTATTTGACCGAAGAAGACCCTTTCCTTCATCCTCAACTAATGGAATGGTTGACTTCTTCTGAAGAATTTACCTATTCCAAAGAGGAATGGTCTTGGGAAAATGAGGAGAGAATTTTGCTCAAAGCGTACAAATCTCTTGAGTAAAAGCAAATCAAAACATACTGTAAATTAAGGATATAAGCAGAATATGCCTGCTTGCAAGCCATCCCTAAAAGGATTCCTGGAGGTAGATAGCAGAAAATTGCGGAACTTTGGAATATGAACGCAGCTGAAATCAAAGCGGGGATAGAAGCCAACCTCTCAGCCCAGCCCTTTAATCAGAAGTTACCTATTAATTTATATTCACCCATGTCTTACTTATTAGGACATGAGGCAAAACGGGTGCGCCCTGCACTGGCCGTGCTAGCCTATCAATATGCAGGAGGGAAAAATCTTTCCGGCATGATGGAATCTGCCTGTGCAATTGAATGGGTACATAATTTCACCTTGATGCACGATGACATCATGGACAATGCCCCAGTGCGGAGAGGGATGCCAACAGTCCATGAAAAATGGGACGAAAACATTGCCATTCTATCTGGAGATGCCCTTTTTGCTTTGTCCTATCCAATGTTGATTCGGAACTTTCCAGAACGGGCATTCGATTTAGTCAATTTTTTCACTAAAGTGGTGGTCGAGGTTTGCGAGGGTCAAATGGAGGACATGGATTTGGCCATAGCACCAAAGGCCTCGCAAGCGGAATATTTGGAAATGATCCGAAAAAAAACAGCAGCATTAATTGGAGGAAGTTTGGGATTGGGGGCAATTGCTGCTGGCGCGGAATCTGATTTAACCGGGAAGCTATATCTGGCAGGAGAGTTAATGGGTATAGGTTTTCAGTTGCAGGATGACCTATTAGATGTATATGCAGAACAGGCCGACTTTGGCAAACAGGTAGGGGGCGACATTATCGAAAATAAAAAGACATTTCTCTTGCTTCGTGCTTTTGAAAAAGCCGATCAATATCGCAAGGAAGCCTTGCTGAATTGGGCACAGTTTCAGGGAGATTCGGCAGAGAAGGTAGCAGCAGTTACTCAGATATACAATGAATTGAATATTCGGGAAGAGACGGAAGAAAAAATATCCTCCTATTTTAAAAGAGCTGAATTGGAGTTAGAATCCCTTCCGGAATCTGAACACAAGGCCGAGTTAATGCAGTATATTCAGAAGGTATTTCTCCGGAAAAAATAAGTATGGAATACTCCATTGCCTTATTGATACTCGTCAGCACTGTGGTGTTGAGTTTTCTTTGTTTTCAAAATGACTCACTGAAAGACCAACTCATTCTCCATCCTTGGAGAGATATTCGGGAAGGCCGTTGGTTTACGCTCATCACCAGTGGATTTATCCATGCCGACTGGACCCACCTTGGGATGAATGCGTTTTCCTATTACTTCTTTGCTTTTCAATTAGAAGAAATGATTGGGCAGCTCAATTTCCTGATACTCTATATGGGCTCCTTGGTATTAAGTGATTTACCCACTTTGTTCAAATACCGGCATCTCAGCAATTATCGGAGCTTAGGAGCCTCTGGAGCTATCAGTGCGGTAATTTTCAGTTACATTGTACTGAGCCTGCCCTTTCATCAAAACATGATGCTGTATGTATTTTTCTTTCCCATTCCAGCCTGGTTATTCGGACTCTTATATTTGGGATACAGCTATTATATGAGTCGGAGTGCAGACACTCAGGTGAATCATTCCGCACATTTTTTTGGTGCCTTAAGTGGGATTCTATTTAGCATTCTATTTTTTCCGGAAATCGGCTTGGTTTGGTTTCAGTGGCTCAGTGGGGGTATGCCTTAAGGGGAAAAAGCTCTACGCCGCTTTGTTAGGGTAAACCCAAAATTTTCATCGAAACGAATTACAGTATTTTGCCGAATAAAAGCACAAGAGCTGTGATAGTTGGGTGGCGTCCCCTCTCCTTTGAGGAGTATTAGGGATAAGGTTGAGCAAAATGGGAAGGGAAGAGGAAGCTTGTCAATTAAAAAGGCATTTTACCAATACTTGAAATTATTGGGGTAAGTAGGATAAATCGAATCCCTGTTTCAAATCTGTACCTTTGGCATTAAATTTGTCAACCGAATCTAAAATAACACCCTATGAAAACCTGCATCCTATTAACTTTTATCATTTTCGGGCAAATTTTCCTATTGCAGGCTCAGACACCAGTAGTCAATACAGCCTTTTCACCGGGAGAAAAGCTAACCTATAAGGTGTATTACAATTTATTTCGACTACAAGCAGGAACCGCCACTTTTGAAATTCGGGAAACGCTAAAAAAGGTAAATGGACGAGACTGCTACAACATTGTCGGAACAGGCAAAACCACAGATGCCTGCGACATGTTTTTTATGGTTCGAGATCATTATGAATCTTATGTAGATGCTGAATTATTGATGCCTTGGCGTTTTGTGCGTGTGGTGAATGAAGGAGGATTTAAATTTGATGATTTTGTACGCTTTGACCCCATTCAAAAAACAGCCATTTCCAAGAAAAGTAAGGACATCAAACAAACTATGCCGGAAGTTTTCCATGATGTACTTTCTGCCTTGTATTATTTTCGAACCTTTGACTGGTCAAATGCCCAATTGAATCAAATATTCGAAGTAGATATTTTTTTGGATGATCAGATTTATAAAGGTGGGGTAAAATATTTGGGTAAAGAAGTGGTTAAGACAGATTTGGGCAAGGTAAGATGTTTAAAGCTACAGCCCAATGTCATTAGTGGCAATGTATTTAAAGAAGGCGCCAAAATGTTCCTCTGGGTTACAGACGATGCCAATCGAATTCCGATTCGAATTGAATCCGACATTGTCGTGGGATCTGTCAAGGCGGATTTGATAGAATACCATAATTTAAGGAATGAATTCAGTTCGAAAGTGAGTAAGAACTAAGTTTACCCTAAACCGAAGTTTACCCTAAACCGAAGTTTACCCTAAACCGAAGTTTACCCTAAACCGAAGTTTACCCTAAACGGAAGTTTACCCTAAACCGGGGTTTACCCTAAACGGAAGGGAAGCAATGTGGATTACTCTTGTGGATTTCCAAGTTATTATTTCCTGAATTTTAGGCGTTTGCCTTTTGAAAACCGGTAAATTTGCAGTTATGGTAAAAATTGGACTGATAGGAGCAGGGCACTTAGGAAAAATCCATCTGCGGTTATTAAATGAAATCGAGGGATTTGAACTCATCGGGTTTTATGATGCGGACCAGGAGAAGTCAATTCAAATAGAATCTGAAACCGGAATAAAATCCTGGCCAGATGTTGAATCATTGATTTTGGCTGCGGATGCGCTGGATATTGTCACCCCCACCACTTTACATTTTTCGATTGCATCCCTTTGTCTCCGGAAACAGAAACACATTTTTATTGAAAAGCCCGTTACTACTAGTCCGGAAGAGGGCAAGGATTTAATCCGGTTGGCCCAAGAGGCAAAAGTGAAAGTTCAGGTTGGGCATGTAGAGAGATTTAATCCTGCAATGCTGGCCTTGCAAGGCTACGAAATCAACCCCAAATTCATAGAATGTCATCGACTGGCACAATGGAATCCCAGAGGAACAGATGTATCTGTTGTGCAAGATTTAATGATTCACGACATAGATCTAGTGCAAAGTCTGATTCGCTCCCCTGTAAAAAGAGTGAGTGCCTCCGGAGTAGCAGTGTTAAGTGATTCTTTAGACATTGCCAATGCCAGAATTGAATTCAGTAATGGAGCTGTCGCAAACTTAACCACCAGCCGTATATCCATCAAGAACATGCGGAAGATGCGCATATTCCAGAACAATGGCTATCTATCCTTAGACTTTTTGGACAAGCGCTCCGAATTATTTTTTATCGAAGACCCTAATCATAGCGTTCCCGGACAGGACCAGGCAATTCGATTGGAATTTGGTAGTCCCGATCGGCTGAAGAACTTGTTGATGCTTACCCCCGAACCTCCCTCCGTAAATGCCATTAAAATGGAATTAGAAGAATTTCTTCGTTCCGTTAGAGACAATGCCCCTGTTAGAGTAACATTGGAAGATGGGGTGGCGGCAGTAGAAACAGCTGCATTAATATTAGACAGAATCCAGGGCAGTTAAATGCGAATTTATTTTATTTTTATTTTGCTGGCAATCTTGAATCAGGGATGCAACTGGATTAATCCCCCTGAGGAATTGCCCGCATTTGTGAGTATTGAGGAACCTAGAGTATGCTTAGACAGCCTCTGCCAATCTACCCTACCTCAGGGACTAAAAGCGGTTTGGGTTTATACCGAAGGAATCCCTGTTCCCTTAGGAGTATTCGGCACTTACTCTCGTTTCCCTCTACCCTATTCCGATAAAAAAAATATCTCCTTGAGAGCAGGTGTTTTTGAAAATGGGATTTCCAATTTCATCAAAGAATATCCATTTTTGCAATTCAGACATCATGTTACCTCAGGAATAAAAGGGAAAACGGATACTTTAAGGGCAAACTTTACTTATTTCCCAGATACTTTATTAACCTTTCCGATTGCAGAAAATTTCGAAGGACAGGATTTGCAATTAGAACCATTTACACAACCCTCGGATTCTATTGCACTAGAACGAAGTATTGAAAGCCCCTACCAAGGAGCTTATTGCGGAAAAATCACCATGAATGCCGGGCGTACAAAATTAGAGCTCCAAAGCACCAGAGAATTCAGCTTACCCGGAAATGGAACAGAGGTATGGTTGGAATTAGCCTACAGGGGGGATGTGAATTTACAAGCAGGATTAATTTCCCGCCTAAATGGATCTGTTAAAGTGTTAAATCAAAATACAATCTTAAAAACAGCGGACTGGACTTTTGTGTATTTAAATTTCACGCCATTAGCTTCCACTTACAGTAATGGAACATTTAGATTGTGGTTGCAGGTGGAAGGACAAGGCAATATTGGGAATGCCTATATAGATCAAGTCAGACTCATTCATTTCCGTTAATGAACAGGACGCGAAAGATTTTAATTTATTTACTTTCGGATGCCCTTATTTCTTATATAATTTGGTTGGCATTTTATTTTATTCGTGCCGGACAAAATCAAGAAATCGAGGCAGACTCCGAAAAATTCTTACAGCAGTTAAAAAATGCTGGAATCATTTCGCTTTATTGGGTATTTATTTTTGGGTTAGCTGGTTTGTACCGAAAACCATATAAAAGGTCTAGGTTAAAAGACCTTTCTCAATTGTTTAAATTCACTTTATTAGGAGGCATCATCATTTTCTTTGTATTATTCTTAGATGATCCCTATTCGGACATAAAAGTATATCGCTATACCTTGCCTGGGTATTTCATTATACAATTTCTGGGAATTTCAGTTGTCAGGATGTCTATCGCCACCTATACTTGGAATCAAATAAAAGCCCGGAAAATGGGATTTAATACCTTGCTTGTGGGAAGTGGTCAGCGGGCCTGGGAATTATATTCAGAACTCGAAGGCATGAAAAAAAGCCTAGGGTTTAATATTCTGGGATTTTTAAGTTTAGAAGAAAAATCGGAAAATAAATTTTACGGAAAATTAAAGCATTTCGGAGGAGTAGAGAGACTGAAAGAAGTAGTAGAATCTAGAAAAGTAGAAGAAGTATTAATTGCACTTGATAAACCTGATCATGAAGATTTCTTAAAAATAATTGATGCCTGTTCAGATACTCGGGCCAGTATTAAAGTTGTACCAGACATGTACGACTATATGGTTGGATCTGTAAAAATGAACAATGTATTGGGGACGGCATTAATTGAGGTATTTCCACAAATCATGGCCCCTTGGGAAGCTTTTGTCAAAAGGGGAATTGACATAATTGCTTCCATACTTGCACTGATCATATTGTCGCCCGTATTTATAGCTATTAGTATTGGTATTCGACTAAATTCAAAGGGACCAATTTTATTTAGACAGGAAAGAATAGGCAAAGGAGGCAAACCTTTTCTAATTAATAAATTCCGGACGATGTACACAGATGCGGAGATAAAAGGACCTGCCCTATCCTCAGATCATGATCCAAGAATTACCACTATTGGAAAATTTTTACGAAAAATGCGATTAGATGAATTTCCTCAATTCTATAATGTACTAATTGGAGAAATGAGTTTAGTTGGCCCTCGTCCTGAGCGACAATTCTTTATCGATCAAATTGTCAAAATCGCCCCTCATTATAAACATTTACATAAAGTAAAACCGGGAATTACCTCCTGGGGTCAGGTTAAATATGGGTATGCTGAAAATGTCTCTCAAATGGTTGATCGTCTAAAATATGACATTCTTTATATTGAGAATATGTCCCTTGCTTTGGACTTTAAGATTCTGGCTTATACCGTGATCACTGTTATTGAGGGGAGAGGGAAGTAGGGGGGAGTTGTTAGTGGGTAGTGGGTAGTGGTTAGTGGTTAGTGATTAGGGCTTATGAGGGATGAGTTGGGGTTATGGGGGAGTATTTATGATAGAAGAAAGAAGATAGAGGAATTAAAAAATTTGCAATCTTTTTGGGTCATTTTATTATGGCAGAAATGACAAGTTTAAATTGGGGTTACGCAGTTTTATTTGGGTAAATTAATAGTTCGAATTAAAACGAATTCCTGTATTTTTCCTATCAAACACAAGATATAAGCTTATGAGCTGTGGCTTGTGGGTAGCGACCGCTTTCTTTCGGGGAGGTTTAGGGAGGGGACAGAGCACATTGGGGAGGGAAGAGAAAGCTTGGTAATTAAAAAGTATTTTGCAATTACCCACAATTAATAGCTTAGATTCATCAATTCTTTACCCATAATTAATGGCTTAGAACCATCATTTCTTTACCCACAAATAATGGCTTAGAACCATTATTTCTTTACCCGAAATTAATGGCTTGAACTATCATTTCTTACCCTAATTACTGGCGAGATAGTATGTTTAGAATGTATAAGACATTAGAGATGATAACTTCCTAATTGAGAAATAGTTTGAGGAAAGAATCGTCTCTTCTACTTCAAACTTACCTCTTCGGCCTGAATGACTTCCCGATTAATATCACTTTGACTATCGGGAGTTTGACGATGAACGAAAGCGACAATATGCACATTATCCGGATTTACCTGAGCAGGCAAAATATATTCGAAGGTTTTCGTAACTGCTGTACCAGTAGCGGGCACTGTGGTATTTAATATATCTCCCCAGGTTCCATTGATATTAGCCCTTAGAACATGTTTATGTTTGTAATCCAGGATATTAGAAGGGGAAGGCAATCGATAATCCTTTTGTGCAGCTGTTACAGGGGTTTCGGTAATCAACACAACTAATTTATCATAAATAGAACCTGGTTTAACATAGGTAATAGTAGCTGAAAGATTTAACTTACGATCATTGGCACTATATTGAGGTTGGAGTTTAATTTTAAGTTCAGGTTGCAAAGCCAATTCATTTGCAACAGCAGATGCCCAAGCATTTTTAGATAGGATTAAATCACCACTCACTTTTTTACGATTCACCATCCCACTTGGATTAGAGGAAATTCCGAAGAAATTATAATATTCTTCTCCTGCGGGAGTTCTTAAATCTGGGCTATTATAAGGTGCGGAGTGTAGAGAAACATCTGCGAAGAAATTGGCATGAATACCAACAACTATCAAGCGGTCGGCATAAGTACTATCTAAAGCAGCAGCTATTTCTGAAGCCGGCGGACAAGTACCACAATAAAAACCAGTAAAATCTTCAAGCAATACTTTTCTTACTGCCACGGATGTATCACCCGTATCTGTTGGAGCAACCAGACTCTCGGTATAAGGCGCCTCAATTACATCGCAAGAATTCAATGAAAAGAAAATCCCAGAAAGGATTAAGATAACAGCATAAAAACGAGTTATTTTCATATACTAGAATGTTGAGGTAACAGACAAACTAAACCCATTAGATGCTGGCACAAAACGGCAAACTCCACCGACACAAAAAATACCTGCCCTTTGTCTTCCATAACCAGCAGTAATTCTATTCCCATTTTTAATTAATCCAACACTACCTCCATAATAATGAAGTTTCTTTATATCATCCGGGTTACCGTAATTATACTCATCCCATACCGCCACGAACCATTTGGGGGCAATGGTATATTCGAGTAATCCCATAGCCCAAGATCCCATATCTCCCTTCACACCCATGTGCTGAAATTCAGCCCGAATATTCTTCTTTGCAGAAATTTTATAAGAAAAATCAACGATTGCAGTTTGAGTACGAATTAATCCAAATCCAGTTCTGCCTTCAATTACATCTTTATTATAGTCCAAATGAATATAAGTTAAAATTGTTTTGATCTTCGGACTCCACTTTTTACTTAACTCAACATTAAAATCTTCGAAATACAGTTTTTCTCCAATAGAGGCGAATTTAGTATCATACCCTAATTCATCGGTCCGAAGAGTTGAATCTAGGCTATGAATAAGTCCATAATTGAAGGTAAGAGTTGTACCATACTTTCCGCCTAGAGCAGATTTCTTCGGAAAAGTATAGCTCAAATCACCCTGAATACCCACTTCTCCATTTGGCTGGGTTGCGTAAGGATATAAAGTGATGAGTCGATAGGTATGTTGCTTAGTAAGGGCAGGAAGGAAATTAATATTCAGATTATTGCCAAAAGCAGTACGGTCCGCTCTGAAATCCATATTAACAATTCGTTTAGCACTTAAAGAAATACCCAGACCCTTTTGAGAATAGGATAGATTAAGGAAAGCTGCATCACCGGGACGATAAATAAGATTATTAGTAGCGGAGGGGTCATTAATTTTATAAGCATATTCACCAAGCAAGGAGAAACCTCCAACGGCAAACATTGTACGGCCAGCTCCGGTAGCCACATTCAAGGGCAACTTATAAATGGGGTCTTCATCTGCTTGATATCTACTTACAAAAGATCCTCCAAGTGACCATCGTACCTTTCCTTCTTTCCATGCCGGAATTACTTCATTGATTAACACTTCTCCGTCCCCACCCCTAATAAGACCAGCGCCATAAGTGAAAAAGGAGCGCATTTTTGCGACGATACCTTTGAAATAAACACCTGGTAAAGGATTGTATTTTAATCGTACCCCATCCAGTGCATTATCAAATCCTAAATTTCGTTCTTCATAAGATCTAAGAGTCAATCCTGTTCCAAATTGCTCATAAAAATGCCCTACCGTAATATCCAAATCTCCTTGGGTATAGCCAGCATATCGATACATAATTCCATTTCCGACAAAACGCGGATCAAACCCTAATATTGGATTTAAATAAGATTCATATCGAGTACCCATTCTGAATTTCCCGCGGGTATAGTTTAAGTTCAGGAAACCATTCATCCGCGTTTTTTCAGGAACCCTAGGAGTACCAATCAAAGAATCGTACCGATAATATTGAAAATCTGTTTGAAAATTTCCAGATATATTCCCTAAATCTGTACGAGTAGAATCACTTTTTTGTGCTTGTATCAGAAAGGGTGTAAGAGTCAGCAATAGTAAACATAGATGCTTACAGGGAAACAGTATATTTTTCACAATCTAGGTTGAGTCTTAGATGAGAGAATTAGTGGGCATTAGGATCTTTTCCGGCAAGAATATTTTTATATGCCTCATACAGGGTAATTTCATCCCCTGGGGTATAGGAATTATGCTGCCAAAGAATTTCTCCCTTGGGACTAATTATAAAAGTATGGGGGACATTATTGATATTTAAAGCCCTCTTTAAATCCGAATTTTCATCCAGATATACTTCATATTCCCACTGTCGTCCATTTACAAAAGGCAAAACTTTAACACTATTTCGTGCATCATCAATAGAAACTGCAATCACCTTAATTCCCGTTTCAGCCTTCCAGTCTTCATAAGATTCATCAATCGTATTCAGTTCAAGAATGCAGGGTTTGCACCAAGTGGCCCAGAAGTCTAGAACATAAGGTTTGTCTCCATTGGAAAACTCGGAAGTATTCACTGTTTTCCCATGTAAATCTTTCACATTTACGGAAGGCAAATTTTGGGTACCTGAAATCTGAGCTGTAACACGAGTTATCAAACAAATAAAAGTTACGCTAAACAAAAGAAGAATTAGACTATATTTTTTCATACTAAAAAGGCTTGCAATCATTGTGCCTGAATTAAAACGCGTGAAACATGTTCTTTATCTCCAGCGATAATTTTGCAGAGATAAATTCCTGGGACAAATGCTGAAACATCCGTTGAATATGAATCACTGATGCCAGAAGAAGTTTCAGTATGAATAATTTGCCCTTGGCTATTGAAGAGCTGAATCTGAACAGACTCAGAACTTGGGTAGGATAAATTCAGAATTTGACTGGTAGGATTAGGGTAAACTAAGACTTTAAAATCTTGAACATCTGATTGCGTAGAAGTAAACCAAGCATCTGAAGAAGCAGCCTGATAAACATTTTTACTATTAGTATTTTGAATGAAGGCAACCACCATTAATTGGTTTATTTCATAGACATTGACAATCTTCCAGGCTACTTCAATAGTATCATATTCTCCAACAGTCATTGCGGTTGGGAGAGCGGTACCAACTGCATTGGGGAGCATTCGTTTCATAACATGATAAAAATCTTTTTCCCCGTTACTACCTGGAGCGATATTAAATTGAATATGTTTTTCCAAAACAGCGATTCGGGTAAAAACGCCTGTTGTAGCTGTATCTGCTTCTTTCCGAACAATTGCCGTGGCAAAAATAGAATCCTGAGAATCATTAATCCTGGCCGTTACGGACAAAGAGAAAGGAGAAGAAACAGATGCTCTTGCATTAATCATTGCCTGAGTAAATCCTCCTGGGGATCCTTTATAAACATTTCCTTCAAAAACAGTTGATGGCACTGAACTAACGGTATAATAATTCACTCTAGAATTAACTTGGCTAGGATTATGAACATTCATTGGATCTACTCCTGGCCAACTGACCTGATATTTAATGTAGGTAACATTAGAGTTCGCTGTTAGCAGGGCATGTAGAGCTGGATTTTGCGCTGCACAAGGACCACAAGAGGCTTGAGTAAAATGTTCTACGAGCATGGTTCTGGGAACTTGAGCGCAGAGAGTTCCAATAAGGAACAAGGAGAACAACGAAAAACGAAGGATTGTAGTTTTCATGTTGAAGCGGATAAATATACTTATCAAAACTAAGGATAATCTGGGAAAAATACTTGTAAAAGTGTGGTGGGATTTCACTTTTTTTAAAAACTCGATTATTATCTAAACGATTGGGTTAATAAATAATTTTATTAGCCCGAATGGAATGGAGATCATGAAGATGCATTCCCGGGTACTAAGGCTTAATCCTAGTTGAAGAATGTGGGCAAAATCTGTCGAAATAAATGATGAAGAGGGTAAAGACGGAGAAGAAAGTAGCAGAAAATTCAAATAGGCAGTACTTAGGCAAAGGGATGAGGGAGTGGCAACTTGTCTAAGGATTTCTGGCAAGGAATTTATTCGAGCAAGGATAGCTTAGTTAAAAATAGAATTTACTCTGGCAAGCGTCCCTTGTCAAAATGCCTGGATTCAAACTGGCAAGCGTCCCTTGGCAAAAACTCTGGTAATCGTCCCTTGGCAAAAACGCCTGAATTCAAACTGGCAAGCGTCCCTTGTCCAAATGCCTGGATTCTAACTGGCAAGCGTCCCTTGTCAAAAAATTTGGCAAGCGTCCCTTGTTGAAATCCCTCAATTCAAAATGGCAAGCGTCCCTTGTCCAAATTCCTCAATTCAACATGGCAAGCGTCCCTTGTCTAAAACTCTAGCAAGTGTCCCTTGTCTAAATCCCTGAATTCAAGCTGGCAAGCGTCCCTTGTCCAAATGCCTGGATTCAAACTGGCAAGCGTCCCTTGTCAAAAACTCTGGCAAGTGTCCCTTGGCAAAAACTTTTGCAAGCGCCCCTTGTCTAGATTCCTGAATTCAAACTAGCAAGCTTCCCTTGTCCAAAAATCCGAATGCAATCTGGCAAGCGTCCCTTGTCAAAAACTCTCAATTCTAACTGGCAAGCGTCCCTTGTCAGAACTTTGGCAAGCATCCCTTACCAAAACTATCAAAATCACATACAACTAGATTTACTTCAATCCCCCCCAAAAAAACAAAAAGGGCTCCCGATTCCTCGGAAGCCCTTTCTAATCAATTTTATTAAAAATTATTTCTGAATAGTCAGTTTACGAGTGGCTAATACAACACCATTCTCAACAATGTGGTATACAAATACTCCATTATCTAAACCAACAGTTGAAACATTCAGGCTGCTTTGTCCTTCGCTCAATTTAGAGCTCAATACTGTATGACCTAACATGTCACGAACTTCAAATACCATTCCTTCCTGAATACCAGAAAGATTAATAGTAGTAAGTGTAGAAGCAGGGTTAGGATAGTTTTGACTCATCATCTCGTTACCCAAAACATCATTCATGTTAGCTACAACAACAGAGTTTTTGGTAAGATTAATATCATCAATAAATCCATTGTTACCATAAGCAGAAGTAGCAGTGAATTTAATCATCACATTAGCCTGATTGGCATATGCTGACAAATCAACTTTTTCCTCTCTCCAATCTGAAGCCACAGTAGGAGTCCAAGAAGAAGTAGCTACAGCACCTGTGGAAAGTGCAGAACCAGCTTTATTGAAGGCAGTAGCCCAAGTAGTTCCACAGTCTGTAGAAACTTTCACTTCTAATTTATCATTAGTAGAAGTAGAATACTGACGGTAAGCAACCCAGAAAGACAATTCAACAGTGTCCGTAGTGGCACCTGTCAAATTAGTGTTGGGAAGATACACCTCATCAACTTCACCATTAGGAAGATTAAACCAGCAAATACGAGATACCGCAGTTGACCCGGCATGTCCTGGGACT
>JBEIHC010000051.1:0-19137 GCA_040381555.1 Bacteroidia bacterium | reverse complement strand
GGGTAATTTCTTTTTATGTATATTAAGGTATTCTTCGAATTACCCGCCCGGGCACTTCGATACGCCCCCCACACTATATTAATGAACGACACAATTTCATTGGGGGCTACTCAGCGACCGGGCTGTTAAACCTGATATATTTAGGTTTAATGGATATTCTAGATTTGGATAGCGAGATAGTATCAAATAAGTCTTTTAATCTTCGATGATGAATTTTCCCATTACATAAATAGTTATTGAACCCACTGTAAAATGCGTAGAGCCAAATAACTGAATTAACTCCTCATTAGAATTTCATTCCTTTATCAATCAAAATATTGCAAGTTTATTTTATCTGGAATCACGAACAATTTCGATAATAAATATAGCTATAAATAATTTTATTAATATTCTTGAGTATCAATCTTAATATGTATAAAGACCTTGATTGCTTTACTAGCAACAAATATTATGTTGGATCAACAAATTAAACAGATACCTATTGCAATTCTATTCCAAGTTTTAATCTAAACTTAATGGCTTTACTCCGTTTTGGGGGGTAGATAAAGAATTATAATTAAAACTGATTACCGTATTCTGCCTATTAAACACAAGATAAAAGCTTTGGAGCTGTAGCTTGTGGGTGGCGTCCCCTATCCTTTGGCAGGCTTGGGGAGGGGCAGAGCACATTTGAGAGAGCAAAAGGTGCTCAGCAATAAAAAGAGTATTGTATAATTACCCACAATTAATGGCGTAGAGCCCTTTTTATTCATTGAAGAAAAATCTTATGAATCAGAAAAATTAATTCTGTAGCAATCTAATAACCAGATGCCTTAGTAAGGGATAATACCATGGAGACTGGGTAAGTGTTGGCAATGGCAAGGAAAATTGGGAATGCTCCGATAATCTTCAATAAGCTATTGAAATTTAAACATATAACTTTATGCTGTCACAAGGCTTGGTCCCGTAATCTATTGAATAATTCTGATAATTCCCCTAAAAGCCTTAAATTTACCGGGTAAATGAAATTGGAATTATCAATTGTTATTCCCTTAAAAGATGAGGCAGAATCCCTGCCAGAGCTAACCGAGTGGATTGTTCGGGTCGTTCGGGCTATGCCCTTAAGTTTTGAAATCATCCTCGTAGATGATGGCAGCAAGGATAATTCCTGGGAAGTCATTCAGGACTTAAAATCAAAATACTCCGAACTTAGAGCCCTGAAATTTCGCCGAAATTATGGTAAGTCTGCTGCCTTAAATGAAGGCTTCAGTCGCTCAAATGGGAGAGTGGTGATTACCATGGATGCAGACCTTCAGGACAGTCCAGACGAAATTCCCGAACTCTACCGTATGATTGTAGAGGATGGATACGATATCGTCAGTGGCTATAAGTTCAAACGACACGATCCCCTGAGCAAAACCATTCCAACCAAGCTATTTAACTGGGCGACTCGAAAAATTTCCGGCATCGATAATCTACATGACTTCAACTGCGGACTAAAGGCATACAAGGGAACTGTAGTCCATAATATCGAAGTATATGGAGAAATGCATCGGTACATTCCCTTATTGGCGAAATGGGCAGGTTTTACAAAGATTACCGAAAAAATCGTTGAGCATAGAGCCCGAAAATATGGCTCTACTAAATTTGGCCTCGAAAGATTTGTCAATGGATTCTTGGATTTATTGAGCATCAATTTTACCCTTAAATTTTCTAAGAAACCCATGCACTTCTTTGGCACAATGGGGATATTGTGCTTTTTATCCGGATTCCTTACTGCCGGATATCTAATTTTTGAAAAACTTTGGAAACTAGCTAATTATCAACCTGTCAGAGAGATTACAGAACAACCCTTATTTTATTTGTCTTTAGTTGCCGCTGTTATTGGCGTTCAGTTGTTTCTTACCGGATTTGTTGCTGATATGATTTCTAGATCTGCTCAGGATAGAAATCAGTACGGTATAGAAGATGAACTGTAAAAACAGGTCTCTCTAATCATTTCTTGTAGGTTTCTTTTTATTTTCTTACCTTTGCCCCTCCATACGGTGATTGTAGCTCAGTTGGTTAGAGCGCCAGATTGTGGCTCTGGAGGTCGCCGGTTCGAGACCGGTCTTTCACCCTTACCATTTACAAGCCTTTCCTCTTACGGAAAGGCTTTTTTATTGCCATTTCATTCCTCGTATCTTTGCACTGAAATGGGGCGCTCTCTCAGTTTGATCATTCTTGTTTGCTATCTCTTCTTGATAGTGCAACCAGCTATTCCCGTTTTAAACTATCTGATTCAAAAAGACTATTACGCCAATACACTCTGCGAAAACAAATCACGCCCCAGCCTAAAATGTCAAGGCAAATGTGCCCTCAAAAAACAAATCGCCCAAGCTGAAAATAATAAGTCGCAACAGCAGTCTACTCCCGTTGAAATGGAGTTTTCAAACCCTGGTCCTCACTACCTGAAACGGTTTACTCTGTTTGTTTTTAGTTTCCCCGATTCTCACCCAATGGGAATAGATTTCAAGGAGGATTTACCCTCCGGATACCCCAGTCAATCAGCCCAACCTCCCGAACATCTTTCCTAATTTTTCTCACGAAGTAATTCTCCAATTGCAAACATTATTGCACGATTACAGGCTCAACTAAGAGAAGCTCTATCGGCGGGATAAGGATTAAAATAGTCCAATAATTTTAATTTGACCTGATGTTGTTGGAGGTATATACTTCTTTATTATTACCCTTAGTGAATCTGGAAATTTAATTCTCACATATGTTACCCAAAATTCTATTCATTTGGGTGGTATGGGCAGGTGTATTCTATTTCAATAGTTGCTTCGCTTGTGATTTTTGCACCCTCTATACTGGTGTACTCCCACAAGATCGGCTCAACCGCTTGGAATTCAATCATCGATTCAGCAGGTTTAGGCTTTTTATTCCTGGAACTCCATTAAGCCCTTCCGGGGGAACTGCTTTTAAAACCGGACATCAGTCCCATTCCGCCGAACAGGTGACCCAAGATCGTACGGTCACCGAAGACTATCGTTTTGTCGAAATTCGATACAGCTTCTTCCCTACTCAAAAGATTCAAGTTTCTCTAAATTTACCTTGGCAAAACTATCGAGAAGCCGATGGAGTTAACTCTCGGGAAAGAAATGGATTCGGTGACCTTACTGCCTTTGCACAGTATGGCATACTCTTGAAAGACAGACCCAATACTTCCATTCGTTGGTTTGCCGGCGCAGGAGCCAGAATTCCAACCGGTTGGTACTATCGAAACCCCATTCGCTATGCAGAATATTTCTTCGAGCAGGGAGGCAGGGGAAGTTCGGGATTCATGCTCCTATCCACCTTCAATTACCGAATTAATCGGGTGGGACTTAGCTCTGCCATTAACTGGAATTGGCTTACCCCAAGGTCTTTTCAGTACAGACCTGGCAGCATCCTCAACATAAGTCAGTATTTCTTCGCTTTGTTGAACCTACAGAAAGGGAAAAATCGTTTTGTACCTGCTTGGAACTTCTATGCAGAATTCACCGAAGCAAACTTATATCGAGGGTATTCAGTCTCCAATACCGGAGGAATTTCTTTCTTAAGCGGTCCGGATGTATCTTTATACTTCGGTTCTTGGATGCTTCGCTCCGGATTGCAACTCCCCATCATCGAAAAGCTGAACGGAAATCAGCCGAAAAATGTTGAAAGACTGCTAATTGGATTGGCTTGGAACTTTGGTCAGGAAAAATAAAAAACATGAGCAGAAAATTATTAGTGCTTACTCTTGTACTCCTTCTGATTGCCTGTAAGAGAGATACGCCCCTGCTTAACCCGGATGCCAATAATGCGCAAGCATGGCCCAAATTAGAACTTGCACTTGTCGGAAAAACAGCTTCAACTGATTTAGTCATGAAGCAATGGTTTATCCTACCCGATGGGAGCAAAATGAGAATTGATGAATTAAAATTATACTTGGGGGAGATTCAATTTCAAAATACCGCTGGAAATTGGATTGTCGCCAAGCCCTATCAGCTATTTGATTTCCTCAACAGTCACTCTCCCGCTAAAACCCTGCATGGAAAAGGAGAAAGAGTTCAACTATCTCTGCCTCCGGGAACCTACCAAGGTATCCGATTTGGATTAGGATTGCCTGAATGGGTAAACAAACTGGACCCCACTCAGTTCCCTTCTTCGCATGATTTGTCCGTATATCAGGGAATGTATTGGGATTGGAACTCCGGGTATCGCTTTTTCCTGATGGAAGGAGCACAAGATACCAGTAGTGCAGGAAACGGGATTCAGACCATTCCCTTCGCTTACCACTTAGGCACAGATACGCTTTACGAAGAACTTGAATTCGAATTTGGTGAAATCACTCTTCAACCTAATTCTACAAGTGCTACCCTACCCGCTTTGGATCTTGAATTGGACATTCATAAAATCTTTTATAATGTTTCCGATACCATTCGGCCAGTCACTGACCCAGTTACCCACACCTCCGGAAATTTCCCCCTCGCCAGAAGAGTTCAACACAATTTTGGACATGCCTGGAAAATTATCCGATAATAATTTCATTGATACAGTAATTAACTTTTCAAAACATGAAACCTTTTCTTCGTTCAATACAGTTTGCCTTGGTAATTATAGGATCAGCCACTTCCCTCTTCTTTTCCTCCTGTGGGAAAGAAACGGGCTGTACGGACCCCAAAGCTTTAAACTTTAATCCCAATGCAAAAGAAAGCAGTGGTGATTGTCAATATGCCATTACCCAACCTACCTCTAAGGCTATTTTAGCCCTTGAGATTCAGCAACACCTGGGTACAGCAGATTTCGATACTGCCACCATTTATACTCTTGCCAATGGTCAGCGTTGCCGTATGAGTACACTTCGGTATTATCTGTCCAATTTCAGATTGGTAAAATCAGACAATTCTGAAGTATTAATTCCTGAATCTTACTTATTGGTGCAGCCTTCCCAGTTGAGTTATTCATTACCTGAAGTAATGCCCGGAACTTATACCAAACTAAAATTTTATGTAGGAATCGATTCTGCAGCTAATTCAGCAGGTGTTATGCCTGTTGACAGACCCGCGGGCCATCCTTTGGGCTTGCAAAATCCCTCTATGTTTTGGTCTTGGTCCACTGGCTATATTTTCATGAAATGTGAAGGTCATTGCGATACAACCACTACTGGAATGATGGACCAGAATTTCTCTTGGCATTTGGGAGAAAACACCTTATTACGGGAAGTTGAAATTAGCTTAAACAATCTCGTATTTACAGCATCACAAACCACCAATCTGCATATTAAGTCAGACCTCAATGAGATTTTGAAAACGATTGATTTCAGGACGGATAAATTTTCCCATACCATGGATAACAGGCCTCTGGCAATTAAAATTGCAGACCAATCCGTCACGATGTTTTCAATAGAATAAAAATCAAGAGCTGCCAAAGCAATCCCCACAACCCCATCCTATATGATAAATAAATATATTTACTTTATAGTTTCCCTGTTGTCGGGATTGCTCTTGGCATCCTGCTCAAAGGATTCATCTTTACAAGCTCCCGAGCTAGTTCCCTACTCGCTTCAAATACCCGCCGGATTCCCCTTTCCGGAAATACCAACGGATAATGCCTTGACAGAAAACCGGGTTAAATTGGGCAAAATGCTCTTCTTCGATAAAACCCTTTCCTTAGATTCTAGCATTTCATGTGCCTCCTGCCATTTTGGGAAAAATGCATTTGCAGACCCGAGAAGATTTAGCTTAGGAGTAAATGACAGCTTAAGCCTGCGAAATGCCATGCCCCTATTCAATATGGCCTACAACCGTTCCTTTTTCTGGGATGGCGGTGTACCCACCTTGGAGCTTCAAGTTCTTGCTCCGATAGAGAATCACCTCGAGATGAACCTCAGCTTGCTGCAAGCTGAAGCCAGAATCAAACAAAACCCCGAGTATCAGGATTTATTCAAAAAAGCGTATAACCGAGAACCAGATCTATATGGCCTCGTTCGTGCAATCGCTTCTTTTGAAAGAACTCTAATCAGCGGAAACTCAAGGTATGATCAATATACTTATCAAAATGATAAATCAGTACTCACAGAATCTGAAATCCGAGGCATGAATGTTTTCTTCGGGGAAAAAGCAGAATGCTTTCATTGCCATACCGGATTTAATTTTACCGATCAAACTTTTCAAAATAATGGCATTTATGCCGAGTATGCAGATCCCGGTAGAGCACGCATTACCTCCCGAAATATTGACATCGGAAAGTTTAAAGTGCCCTCCTTGAGAAATTTATCCTATACAGCCCCATACATGCACGATGGGAGTTTCAATACCCTGGAGGAAGTATTACAACACTATATGAGCGGCGGAAAAAATCACCCCAATCAGAATCCCACAATTCGACCCTTTACCCTCAGTGCCGAAGAGCAATCTGATTTAATCGCCTTCCTAAAAACCTTGGATGACGCCGAATTCGTGCAAAAACACCAATTAGAATAGTTCAGCTTGCACCAAGCGAAGCTTGCACCAAGCGAAGTTTACCCTAAACAACGCTTGCACCAAGCGAAACTTACCCTAAGCAAAGCTTACATCAAGCAAAGCTTGCACCAAGCGAAGCTTGCACCAAGCCTTTATTTCCAGAATTCAGTAACTTGCATTCTGGTATATGAAATCTTCCCTCAACAATAATCTGTTAGGCCTTCTCGCCTTTATTCTATTGCTCTATTTAGGGAAAGCATTATGGATGCCCTTAGCAATGGCCGGCCTTTGTGCCCTCTCCATTTATCCAGCAACTCATTTCCTCGAAAAAAAAGGATGGAAAAAATCTACCGCCATCCTCCCTCCTCTACTCATTCTTTTTATCCTATTTATTGCATTCGTTATCTTATTCGCCTGGCTGATTAATGATATTATTCAACGCGTAATGGATGTTTGGCCCCTCATTCATCTAGCCCTAGACCGATTAAGCCTTCAAATTGAAAATACGCTCAATATCTCCGTCCGACAACAAATAGACTTCCTGAACCAACAAATTCAAAATGCAAAAGATAATGCAGGTTCTATGTTGGTATTCTCTATCATGCAGGCAGGCTCAGCTTTGGTTTATCTTATACTCATTCCGGTACTCATCTACCTCCTGCTTTATCATCGTCGAAAATTAGTGTATTTTGTCATTTCTCAGGTGCCCCAACAATACCAGTCTGTCATTCCCGCTGCTTTGCAAAAAGCTGTTTTTACCTTTTATCGGTATGTTCAGGGCATTCTGATTGTTTATCTGATTGTCGGAATACTCAACACTATCGGCTTGGCTATTTTGAATATTCCCAATGCCCTAGGTTTTGGTATGCTGGCCGCCCTCCTGACCGCTGTTCCTTTTGTCGGAATTATTCTGGGCAGTATCCCACCCCTTATTCTGGCTCTCACCTTACATGACTCCATTTGGTATCCCTTAGGAGTGGTCGGAATCTTCAGCTTCGTCCAATACCTAGAAGCCAATTTAATTTTCCCTATTGCAGTGGGAAATAGATTACAAATGAATGCCCTCGCCGTAATCGTGGTGATGCTGGGAGGTGCCTTACTCTGGGGTATGGCAGGATTAATCCTCTTCTTGCCTGCTCTGGCAATTTTCAGAGTTATTGGCGAAGATATCCCACCCCTCAAACCCTGGGCTGACCTAATCGGAGACAAAGCGGAATCAGAATGAATTTCCTCGGTAAACCCGATAAAAATTTTAACAAACTCTCCGACGAACAATTACTCGGAAAATACCGCGATTCCTATAACACAGAATGTATTTCAGAACTATTTTGCCGATATACCACTCTGGTCTATGGGGTATGCAAAAAATACCTTGAAGACCCCGATGATGCCAAAGATGCCGTTTTACATATTTTTGAAAAATTAATTAGCGCTCTCAAAACTGAAAAACCCGAATCATTCAGACCCTGGCTCTATACGGTAAGCAAAAATCATTGCCTGATGCAATTGCGAAAACCCCATCAGGTGAGTTTTGAATCAGAAAAGCATGAATCCATTATGGAATCTGACTCCCCAATGCATCCTGAGGAAGAAGAACAAAAAATGCAAAAACTTGAGGCCGCCCGTAATAGTTTACCTGAAGGACAACAAGTGTGCATTCAGCTGTTTTTTATGGAAGAAAAAAGCTATAAAGAAATTGTTGACTTGACCGGATTCAGTTTAAACGAAGTAAAAAGCCATATCCAGAATGGCAAAAGAAATTTAAAAATCACCCTGGAGAAAGGAGGCTTCCCATGAATCATGACCAAGAATTAAGAGAAAAAATACTCCGCTATATTCAAGGAGAGATGAATGCTTCCGAAGAGCATGCTTTTGAAAAAGCTATGCTCGAAGATCCTTTTCTGCAAGATGCCGTTGAAGGAATCCAAAAAGAAAAATCCCTACCTAAAATTCAGGCAGAACTAAATGCATTAGACAGACGCATCCAAACATCTTCTACAAGCAAATTTTCTAGGATTTTCTTCTATCAAATGGCAGCCGTTTTCCTCATAATAGTGGGTACGGGAATCGTTATTCTTCTGAGAATCCAAGAAACCAAAACCAGCAGTCCCCTAGCAGTTGAAAACAATCAGGAAAAACAATCTGATTCAGCAGCAGCCTTAAATCCGAATATTCAACAAAGGACATTAGCCGATGCTCCTGTATCCAATAAAGACCTATCCCCTGCTCCTGGTGTCAAAGCCATTGAATCTTCTCCCAGGATAGCGATGGACCATGACAGCCCAATGCAAGAAAAGGAACTCAAAGAATCGTCCACTCTTTATGCTGCAGATGCGGCGGTAGGTGCTGCTCAAAATACAGAAGATGTCTCCCCCAATTCAGCAGGTGCGGCACCGTTACAAAAAGAAAGTCTAGATATAAATGAAACGATAACCGAAGAACTACTCGCTTGGGCAAATAGCCTACAATCCGATCAGAGTGCCCGCAGCCAGCAATTATCGAATCAATCCATCGAGAAAAAAAGAAGCAGTAAAAAATCTACAAGCCAAAGTCCTACCGCATCAGAAGCCTTACCCCCTTCAGGCAATCCAGCTCGGAATGAAATCAATACCATCGCCCAACTTATCCAAAATGGGAATGGCACCTTAGCAGAACAAAAAATTACTCAATACGAAAAACAATTCGCAAATGATAAATCCATTTATATTCTAAAATCTGCCTTGGAATTCAAAAGGGGTAACAAAGCCAAAGCCATTCAGCACTTAAAATCCCTTAAAAACACCCCTTATGAAAAGGAAGCCATTCAATTTGAAACTAAAATAAACCGATAGTATCCAAGCTGAACCTGTTCAAATAATCAAGTCAGTCCCTCCAATTTATTTGCACCAAAAACTTTTCTAACTAGAAGCATAAAATCAAACTCGGGATTTTGCTGAATTAGATTTTTCTCAGAAAGTATTTGCAAGAATGGGTTTACCCTAAACCGGGGTTTACCCTAAACTGAAGTTTACCCTAAACCGAAGTTTACCCTAAACCGGGGTTTACCCTAAACCGGGGTTTACCCTAAACTGAAGTTTACCCTAAACTGAAGTTTACCCTAAACTGAAGTTTACCCTAAACTGGGGTTTACCCTAAACCGAAGATTACCAAATGACTGTATTTGAAGTTAACTCTTATAGTCAACCTAATTCAGGCAAGTACAGTCACTCATCATTCATAACTCATCACTCATCCCTCATTATTAAAATCCCAAAAAATCCCCCTATCTTAGCCTTATGATTTCAAAATTCCTGCTTTCCCTTTGTCTGCTAGTTTCCTTAGCGCAGGCTCAAACACTCCGCAACAAAAAAGACGGAGGGTATGAATTTACCGTGGTAAAATCCATGGAGGCTTTGCCCGTTGACAACCAATTTAAAACCAGTACCTGCTGGAGTTTTTCGGCCCTGTCATTTTTTGAATCTGAATTAAAAAGAGTGGGCAAACCCGCTGCTAACCTTTCGGAAATGTTTGTCGTGCGTCACACTTATGCAGGCAAAGCCAGGCATTTCGTCCGAATGCACGGCAATAGCACCTTCGCACCTGGTGCAGCATTTTATGATGCTTTAAAAATATTTAAAGAACAGGGTATAGTACCCGAAGCGGCTTATGCCGGAAAAAATTATGGTGAAACCAAACATCAACATAATGAACTGGATGCAGTACTCGAATCAATGGTCAAGGCTGTAGTCAAAAATCCGAATGGCCGATTAAGCACTGCCTGGACAAAAGCCATTGACGGAGTACTGGATGCTTACTTGGGTCCCTTACCTACAAAATTTGAGGTCGATGGAAAATCCTATGATCCAAAAACTTATTTCGCATCCTTAGGAATTAATCCCGATGAGTACATTCATTTAGGATCTTATACTCACCATCCATTTTATCAACCCTTTTCATTAGAAGTTCCGGACAATTGGACTTACAGTGAGGTGTATAATCTGCCTTTAGATGAATTCTCCCAAGTGATGGAAACAGCAGTAAGAAACGGTTATACGCTCGCTTGGGCAGCTGATGTCAGTGAAAAAGGATTCTCCCATAAAAATGGGGTTGCCATTGTAGCAGAGAAAGAATATGCTGAAATGAAAAAACCAGAATTAGATTCGCTATTCAATCGCCCGATTAAACAAAAAACCATTACTCAGGAAATTCGTCAGGCAGCCTTTGATAATTATGAAACTCAGGACGACCATGGTATGCACATAACCGGATTAGTGACCGACCAAGAAGGAACGAAATACTATATGGTTAAAAACTCCTGGGGTGATGACAGTAATGATTGTGGAGGATATTTGTATGTTTCGGAACCCTATATTCGGTACAAAACCACTTGTGTACTGGTGCATAAGAATGCGTTATCAAGTGGAGTGAGAAAGAAGTTGGGATTGTTATAAATTAAGCAATAATTATTCTACCGCTTAAAAATAGGAAAGAATTTGTTTTCAAATTGAAAACTTTTTCCTAACTTCGCCGTATGAACATTATAGTAAAAAGATCAATCTTGTACTATATAGAAAAATACCCGGATGCAGAAGTTGCTTTGATGGCTTGGTACAAAGTATTCTCAAATTATTCATTTGAAGACTTTAATGAGTTGAAATCTGTGTTTAAAAATGCTAGTATTCTAAGGAATCACAGAGTTGTTTTTAATATCAAAGGAAACTATTACAGACTAATTGTTTCAATAAACTTCAGAACAAAAGCAGCTTATATTATTTGGTTCGGTACACACAGTCAGTATGATGAAATTGATGCAACATCGATCCCCTTTGATTCAAAAATTCTACTATTTAAACCGAAAAAACCATGATACCCAAAGTTATTAAAAACGAATCGCAATATAGGAAAGCTGTCAATAGAACCATTGAGATTTTCCATGCACCGGCCAACTCGGCTGAAGCATCTGAATTGGAAGTTTGGTTAGTACTCATTTCAGATTACGAGCATAAGCATGAAATACTCCCCGAAATAGATGCGATTGAATACATAAAATTAATAATGGAAGAATCCTCCATGAAATCGAAAGACATGATTCCTTTAATTGGAACGAAAGGCCATGTTTCGTCTGTACTCAGTGGAAGAAGAGAGCTTACTTTAAATATGGCCAAAAAAATTAAAGAATATTTTAACTTACCAGCTGAAATATTTTTCCGATAATACTCAGAATACTTACTGCTTCTGAGTAAGATAAATGCCTATAACATAAAAATCCTTAATCATTAAAATCCAGAACCTACTCCACATACCTCCCCTTCACCACCGCCCATTTCCTCATATCCCCTTCCCATAAATCTCTGAATAGGGTAAAACTACTTGCATCAGCCGTAAGCACATAAGTGCCCTTTGCAGGCAAAATTACAAATCGCTCCACCTGCATTGTAGATAGCTTGCGGTATTCAAAAATCGAAAAATAAAATAGCCCATTATCATCCTTAAAATTAGATACACCCGGAGGCATGATGGACTTAAGACTGGAAATAAGTAGAGAATCACGGGTGATAATTATCCATTGTCTGAACATTCGATCCTGGGCCTCATCCACAAATAAATGATAATCCCCGGTAACTCCAACCATTCCACGATGAATATGATGAATCTTAGTATAATACTTATAGATTCCACTCTTTCGAAATTCATATATGGTATCCCTATTAACCATTTCTCCCGGAGGCAAAACATCAAATTCATCCTTGGACAAAAAAGAAGGCCTTTCCACTAACATAGAATAACATCGCTGAACACCAGATTTTATATCATACCGAATCATATTCCGGTTACAATTATCAGTCATCCAAAATACATTGTTGAAATCCAAATACCCAGCGCGTTCATCATTATGAATCATATCCCGCTTATAAAAAGTATCACAGGTCTCGAATAAAACAATTCGCTCTAAATCAACCTTATTGATATCCGGATCTAAGGCGGCCTTTAAATTAATAAAACCGATACCCGCAAACTGATTAGATTTAAGACCAGGAGCATAAGGCTCTGTAAATCGCGTAAAATCCTATTTATTCCGGGGAAAGTCTTTCCTTTTCCAGAAGGCATTTAACATACGAATGTAATACTCAGAATTGACAAAGGATTGCTCGCGAAAATGATACTCATCTCCATTAGCCTTCCAATCCGGCTCGTAAAAATTTTTAATAAAATTGAAATTAGTATCACTAATTGTAACAAAAGGTGAATTTTGCCACACAATGCAATTATGATTAGGCAGACAAAATAAACTACTGGGACAATAAAAAATATCCTTCGTACCTTCATGCCTGTACTGCTTGGGTAAACCAGAAAAAGGTATGGATCTAGCAATGGGATTTAACTCCCGGGAATCAAAATAAAAGGAGTGTGGAAATGTTTTGTTGGCACCATAAAAATAACCCTCTACCAACACCCTCCCATCTGAACAATCTACACTATAATCTCGGGGATAGGAGAGCATCATCTCCCAATTCTCTCCCTCCCCACTCACCCAGGTTGTATCAAACTTCCAACTATCAGATTGTGCTGTAAGAACAAATGGAATAACAAGAAGAAAAGTCACAAAGACAATAATCAATCGATTGTACATATCTAATCTCTAGATTAATTAACAATTCGACCAAATTGAAATTTACCATCCTCAGATAAATAATTCCAAAAATAAACACCTTGAGTACCTATGGAAAAAATACCAGTACTACTCTCAACCTTTAATTTAAGAAATTCACGACCACTGGAATCAAAAATCAAAAGGATACCCTTAGAATCAGAGCCAGCTGTTTTCCAACACCAATCGGTAACTTTAAAAATAGAAATCCTCTCATCGGAATAATTCAATTCTTGCAAATCAGTAGGCCCTTGAGTGTAAGTACAATCCGATGAAAACTCTTTGGTCAAGGGCCAATTATAATCATAATAACAACTTCGGCAGGCCAAGGGACCATCTGGACTAAAACGCCCCAGAAGTACTGAACCAAAAGAACCTAATCTCTCGGTAATTTCATTCATCGAACCACAATAAGTTGCCCCCGATGTGAATCCTGCACGATATCGCCTCAACGGTCGACCATTCATAATAACTGTATCCTTAGAAATTACTGTAAAATAATCGTCTACAAGATACTGCTTGTCGGAATAATACTTAACAGCCCAGGTAGTTCCGACATTTGCCGAAAAATCATAAAACAAATAAGCGGTATCCAACTCAGGATACCAAACCCAAACCCGATCAGAATCTGATTTTACATATTCAGTTATTATAGGAGTAATCTCTCCATTATATCGATATCTGGTAGTTTTGAGAATATGAAATGTCTCATTCTGAATTGTAGTATCTGCAACATAGACCGTTTTAGAATAAGCCATTTCATTGTCCCAAAAACTCAAAGATTCGCGCTGATACCAAACTGAACCTGGATATACCAGCGCCTGAGTGTAGGCATTGCCCAGAAGTATCAAACAAAAAACTGAAAAAAAATAAATAACTCTCATAATAAATGTAAATTTTCAGAAAGAAGCTAATCTAAAAATACAAAATATCCCAACACAATCCAAGAAAGTTGATTATTCCATACTTATTGAAAAATCAACCATTAATTACGCAATACTACTCCTCAAATGCCTCATTTTCTACCTCATAATAATAAAGCACCAAACATTTGCCTATATTCATTAGAGGACTTTAATGAAATATTAAAATAAAAAACCTTAATCAGCAAATTACATACTATAATAAACTAAAAATAAATGGATTGGCTATCTGTTCCAAATCCTTCCGCCTGCAACCTCAACACCATCCATAGAAACATAACGCCATAAATAGATTCCTGCCACTGGCAATTCAAATTCCATAGAAGAGGAAACTCCATCTGACGTATTCATCCTCCTACCTGAAACATCGTAAAGTTCAACCGACCCGAATAAGTCTTGATTCGAGGGCAAATCCAAACGCCATTTCAACGGAGCGATTTGAATAAAATTAACTGGCGGATATGATTCCCTGTATTCATCATTGGAAACATGCAAATGCATACAATCAAAACCCAATTCCTTTGTCAAAGGCCAATTATAATCATAATAGCAATTACGCATAATCGTTGGACCATCAGGAACGGAAGGCATCGGCAGTATATAACCACCCGTTCCCAATCGTTCAGTAAAATATTTGGCAACGGATGGATATTGATGAGAGATATTATCAGCAATTTCTATGCGCCTCAGAACACGACCATTCATAATAACTGAATCCTTTGAAACAAGAGTAAACCTATCATCTATTAAACTCCCATCTTCATGATAATATTTAACCAACCAGGAGGTCCCAACAATCGCTGACAAATCATACATCATATAAACAGTGTCTAACTCAGGATACCAGGAAAACACTCTGTCGGAATCAGATCTTAAATACAATGGCTTTTTACTCCATGTCTGTAAATTCCACCTATGTACAGTAGGCCGTAGAATATGAAAAGTATCCAAGCCGATAACTGTATCTCCTGCGTGGACAGTCTCGATATAAGCAATATTATTGTTCCAGAATGATTCAAAAACTGCATGATACCAAACAGATCCCGGAAAAACAAGGGACTGAGCATAAAACTTTGCCGAACCAATAAATACAAAAAACAATAAAACGATAAATTGTCGCATATCCAATCGAAAAGAATTCTAATTCTGATTTCAATTTACAAAATTCTACTACATAAGAAATATCATTAAACTAATTCGATTACTTAAAAAGCCTAATATTCTACTTGTTTATACAATTTCAACTAAACCTTAATCATTCCTTTACAGCGCTATATTGAGTTAAACCGTTAAGTTCTTTGCTTATTTTTCAGGCAAAGCTCCCCCTTTGCTACCCTTTGCCTCCTTCACGCTCTGTGTCCTTCGTGCTTTTCTTTGAGCCCTTTGTGGTTAAACGATATTAAGCGAAGCGAATAAAAATCCGGGTAATCCCCTATTCCCTATAATCTGCCTTCCCCTTTCCGAGAAGCTTACCCTCGCACTTAATACCTCATTCATAAAAAATCATACCTTGTAAATCCCCACTTATCTCACCCTGCATCCCGCCAGCACCCGCTCCAATGGCGCTCGCTGTATACCCCGGCCAATAATTACCAGCATATTACCCGGAATTTCACTATTCCATTCTTCCCCGGCACTGACCACAAATTCAGCCCCTGCTGATTGCACCCAAAATTTCCGCGAATCACCCCCTACCCGAATCCATCCCTTGATCCGATATAAAAACACAATAACTTCACATAATTAAAAGTAGTTAAAAAAGTCAACCTAATTCAGGCAAGTACTTCCCTAACAACTATCCACTATCCACTATCCACTATCCACTATCCCCTAACCACTAACCACTAACCACTAACCCCTAACCACTATCCCCTCCTTTTCCCCAATTTACCTCCCTATGGTATTTTCCTTAATTTTGCACCTTACTTTTACAGAAAGCCTCATTCGGAATGGACAGAAATTCCCTCATTGGTTTTGCCCTCGTGGCAGCCATCATGATTACCTGGTTCGCGTTTTTTCAGCCTGAACCTGAGACAATTACAGACCTGAACCCAGTTGCTCAAGACAGCTCTGCTCTCGAATCCCCAAGCGCTGAAACAGCTACTCTCTCGGAAAACACCCGGGAATATGCCGATACCCTCATCAGTGATAGCCTGATTCAGGATAATATCAAAGATGAATTTGGTTCCTTTGCCCCTGTGGCTCAGGGAAATGAATCTTTCCTAACCAAAAAAACAGACCTCCTGACCCTGAAATTCTCCTCCAAAGGGGGAAGATTAGTGGGTGCCTGGCTCAATGAACACAAAACCTACGACGGCAAAACCCTGCCCGTCATCAGTGAAGATGATTTCAACCGCTTCAACCTGACTTTTGCCCATGGAAACAGAACCATCAATACTGAGGACCTCTACTTTACCCTCAACTTTCAAAATGATACCCTGATTCGGTACCGGGCAGAAATAGCCCCAGGCAGATATTTGGACATGGCCTATTCCTTCCGAAATAACCAATATGATGTTGGATTTCAGGCTGAATTTGTGGAATTATCTGATTTAATCCGCAATAAACATGTAGAATTTACCTGGGATCTAGCTATTCCCAGAACAGAAAAGGCCATTGAAAACATGCGCAACCAATCCACTATCTACTATCAAAATGGAGAGGATGTGGAATCGCTCAACGCCGCCAGTCAGGAAACTGAATCCGAAAATGTAAAACTCAATACTACTTGGGTAGCTTATAAAAATCATTTTTTCAGCGCTATTTTAATTCCCAATCAACCTTTTGAGGAAATTAAAATCGAATGCAGTCTGCCTGCTACCGATTCAATTAATAAATACATGAAGGGTGTGTACCATGTGCCCGCAGCCTTCAAAGGGGATGAAGCCATTGGGTTCAAACTGTATCTCGGTCCAAATGAATACTATGCTTTAAAGAGCTACGACAGAGACTTCGATCAAATGATTTCTTTAGGTTGGAGTTTCATTTCCTATATCAATAAATTTATTGTTCTTCCGACATTTAAATTTCTGGAAGGACATATCGCCAGTTATGGAATTATTATCCTAATTCTGGCTCTTCTGATTCGTATCATCGTATTCCCCTTTGCCATTAAGAGTTATGTCTCTATGGCGAAGATGCGCATCGTGAATGAATCACAGGATGTAAAAGACCTCGAAGAAAAACACAAAAATGACAACACTAAATTGCAGACCGAGAAAATGGCCTATTACTCCAGTGTGGGTGTTTCTCCCCTGAGTGGTTGTCTGCCCTTGTTGTTTCAAATGCCAATTATCTTGGCCATGTTTTCCTTCTTCCCCGCATCCATCGAATTGCGTCAGCAACCTTTTCTATGGGCTGAGGATTTATCCTCCTATGATTCCGTACTGGATTTGTCTTTTGCCATTCCATTTTATGGCAGCCATGTAAGCATGTTTACCTTACTCATGACCCTGTCCACTATTGCCTTTACCTATGTGAGTCAAAAAACACAGGGCAGTACCAATCCTCAAATGAAGCAATTGCAGTGGATGGGTTATGTGATGCCGATTATCTTCTTAGGTATTTTGAACAACTACGCATCCGGACTTTCTTATTACTACTTTGTAGCGAATGTGCTGTCTATCACTCAGAGTTATGTTATCAAGGCATCCATCAATGACAAGAAACTATTAGATCAACTGCATGCCTTTAAGCTGAAGAAAAAATCTGGCAATGCCCCTAAATCCCGCTTGCAGAAATGGATGGATGAGCAGCAGCAAAAACAGCAGGCTTTACAGAAAGAACTTAAGAATCGTAAAAAATGATATTTTATAAATATTTATTATTATCCCTTGTATCCATTCTGCTGACAGCCGGATGTGGCAAAAGTGACAAGGCGCGTAAAGAAGCCAATGCATCCGTACCTGCCGACTTCCAGGTAATGATGGAAAAGACTCCTTGTTTCGGTACCTGCCCGGCTTATAATGTGCAGATAGATCCGGATGGAAAGTTGACTTATACCGGGGTTCGCTTCACCGAAAGACAGGGTGTATGGGAAAGACAGCTCTCCAAGGACGAGTTGAATTTATTGTGGCAGGAAGTACGCCGCACCGGCTTTTTTGAGTTGAAGGAAGTGTATGACGATCCTAATTTAGCAGATGCCCCATCTATTTATGTCACAGTTACTGCATCCGGAAAAACCCATAAAGTACAGGACAGACTCGGTGCCCCTCAGTCCATAAAGCAATTAGAGGCGTATTTGGATACCTTGACCACACAGCCGGGTTTCGTGTTTGTGAAGGCGTATTCGGAGGAGTAGGTTTACCCTAAACTTCCGTTTACCCTAAATCTCCGTTTACCCTAAACTCCCGTTTACCCTAAACTCCCGTTTACCCTAAACTCCCGTTTACCCTAAACTTCGGTTTACCCTAAACCCCGGTTTACCCTAAACTCCCGTTTACCCTAAACTCCCGTTTACCCTAAACTTCGGTTTACCCTAAACCCCCGTTTACCCTAAACTTCCGTTTACCCTAAACTTCCGTTTACCCTAAACTTCGGTTTACCCTAAACCCCGGTTTACCCTAAACTTCCGATTACTCTAAACCTTTGGCTGCTGTTTAGAAATATTAAAAGCTCAATCAACTAAAATTGATTTCTTTCACCAATTTTATCAAATATCTTATTAATTTAGTTTTGGTATGAATAGTGTTTGAAAAACATCCAATTCCACTCAATTATTTAATCCTAATATCCAATAAAAATTAGATTAATATAGAATATGAAAAATATAGGTATGGGTACAAATTATTACACTTATACAATTCCATTAATTCTAAGTGGGTGGATTTACCTAGCGCTTTCCACCACTGCCTTTTGCCAAAACTATAAAACCCAATACCATTTCCCGGAAATGATCCGGTCTAATCCCAGAATCACTTCGGATATTGACCTTAGCACTTCTTTTCTAACTGCAATTGGAGAATACTCTGCCGCTTTGAAGTCTCACGACCATTTATATAAATTTCCCCCGACTCAAGCTCCGGATCCCCTATTTCGCCAGAAGTATAATCCTGTTCCTGCCAGAGACTACATTCTGCAAGAGGCGGCCAAGCATCGCATTGTCATTTTCAATGAAGCCCACCATCAACCCTTACAT
>JBEIHC010000050.1:0-19337 GCA_040381555.1 Bacteroidia bacterium | reverse complement strand
GAAGTTTAGTGTAAACGGAGGTTTAGTGTAAACGGAAGTTTAGTGTAAACGGAAGTTTAGGGTAAACGGAAGTTTAGGGTAAACGGAAGTGTAGGGTAAACGGAAGTTTAGTGTAAACGGAAGTTTAGGGTAAACGGAAGTTTAGGGTAAACGGAATTCCCCGAACTCCCGTATCTTTGCCCCAAAATCAAAAATCATGGATATTGCCCGTTCAGTTGTTACCCTAGAACAATTTATCATCGAAAGAGAGGGAGAATTCTCTTTTGCCTCAGGTGAGTTATCTCAATTGTTGAGAGATATAGGATTGGCTGCCCGTATTGTCAATCGGGAAGTTAACAAAGCTGGACTGGTTGATATTCTGGGTATTACAGGTGATATGAATGTGCAGGGGGAAGAGGTAAAAAAACTGGATATATTCGCTAATGAGCAATTTATTCGAGCCCTATCTGCAGGTGGAGCTACTTGCATGATTGCCTCAGAAGAGAATGAAGATTTTATTAAAGTAGATTCTCCCGTAAGTAGAAATGCAAAATATATTGTACTCATGGATCCCTTGGATGGGAGTTCGAATATAGATGTGAATGTTTCTATTGGGACAATTTTCTCTATTTACCGAAGGGATGAGGAAGAGGGGGAACCAGGATTAAAAGATTGTTTGCAGCCAGGGGTCAATCAGGTTGCTGCCGGTTATGTTATTTATGGTTCTTCTACCATGTTGGTTTACACCACTGGATTTGGCGTAAATGGATTCACCTTAGATCCCTCTATTGGGGAGTTTTTTCTGTCACATCGGAATATGCAAATTCCGAATAAGGTGAGTTCTTATTCCGTGAATGAAGGCAACTACTTTAAGTTTGATTATCCTGTTAGAAGATTTCTAGCTTGGATTAAAGAGAAGGACAAAGAAAGTGGAAGACCTTACAATGCTCGATACATTGGATCAATGGTAGCAGATTTACATCGTATTTTGCTCAAAGGAGGATTGTTTTTATATCCTGCATTGGAAGATGCACCCAAAGGCAAGTTGAGATTGTTATACGAGGGAAATCCCATGGCTATGATTATTGAGCAGGCTGGGGGAGAGGCATCAGATGGTTTTGGGCGAATTCTGGAAATTCAACCTACAGAATTGCATCAGCGTACACCGGTTTATATCGGCAGTAAAAAAGGAGTGGCTGAGATTAAGAGTTTCCTTCAAGGAGAAATGAAGGCAGAAGTTCGGCAGTTATTAACTCAACTGAAATATCATCATTCATCCCCTGAGGAGCCCGGGATGCAGGTCATTCAAGCTTGGGATCAGCCTACTTTGTTGGGATCTTCCCGTTTGCGTAAGATTTTACCTACTACCTATTTTGAACCCACAGGACAAAATGTGACGGACGAAAAAGGCGGGATTTCCGGAGTATATCGTATTCGGGAAAAAATTACGAGTTATCATAGAGTGGATTTTGTAGCTGGGGAGGCGTTTTGATTCTGTAGAGGGCTAAAGCCCTCTAAAAAGGAAGATGCCGAGGGCTAAAGCCCTCTACAAAGGGAAATGCCGAGGGCTAAAGCCCTCTACAAAGGGAAATGCCCTTTCAGGGCAAAGGGTTAAAGTTAAGATTTATTCTTTTTAACTCATAACTCATAACTCATCATTGGGCTAAAGCCCTCTACAAAGGGAAATGCCCTTTCAGGGCAAAGGGTTAGAGTTAAGGTTTATTCTTTTTAACTCATAACTCATAACTCATAACTCATAATTCATAACTCCGCTAATTTATTTTCGATTTTTCTTTTGCCACTCGATGATTTCTTGGTAAGGACCAAACTTATGCTGGCTTTCGGAGAACGGATCATCATAAGGGCCAAATGGATAATCGATTGATTTGGTGTGAAGGTGAGGGAAGTCTCCTTCTGTGTTGGGAGCAGGTCTGGGATGAATTCTATCATCGTTTACAAATGCTGCGACATCATAGGCCTCTTCAATTGTTAAAATAGGTTTATCCGGCTTTGCTAAATCGAAGGGCATATTGGCATACACAAATGCTGCGTGTTTGAGCAATCTGTGCATACTGGATCCGGGTTGATAGGAATTGGGTCCCCATAATGCAGGATATACATATTTTTTTCCGGTGCTGTCTAATACGCCTTCCCCTTCATTCCCATGACAGCGTTGACAGTGCTTTTTATAAATTATTTTACCTTTAGCCGGATCTGCAGCTCGATCTAATAGGGGTAAGTCTTTGAGCTGATCTCCCTCTACATGGGTGCCGGTTGGTACGCCTGCACTTAACCATTTCATGTACATCAACATGGCATTGATTTCTTTGCTGTCCAAAGGCAATGGCTTACCATTTAATGGACGAACCACACAATTGTTTATTCGATCTGCAAGATTCAGTATTTTTCCCTCCCTAGCTCTGTATTGAGGATAGCGTGCATGAGAAGATAAAAAGTTTAAACTATATGGTCTGGTACCTGCTTCTAAATGGCAGTTTTGACAACTGAGGTAATTTCCTGAGTATTGACCAATGCTTCCTTGAGGACCTAGGTATTCTGGAAAATTCACCAGTAACTCTTTGCCATATCGAATCATGTTACCTTCGAAGCTATCTGGTAAAGTATCTAAGGCTGATACCTTCTCGCTTAGAGTGCTTATTGTTATTGTATCTTCAGATGGATTTTGTTGTTTGCAGGCGCTACAACTTAGGGTAAGAATGAGGAAATACCAATAAGATCGAATCATTGTTTAAAATTATACATTAGCCTTAATTCTTTCAGTAAATTTAATTGTTTCCCCTTAATTTTGAAAGGTGAAAATGAATCGTCCTCCACGCCCCAAGTTAGATCAGGGAAAAATCCTAGTGCGCATGTTGCCTTGGGCAATTGGGGTGATTGTTTTACTCCTGCTCTGGGAGTGGATCCAAAGCAGGATTTGACTTATCTCGCAGTCGCCAATGGGCAGGGTATAAGTTGTTCATTCTGCCGGGCATTAAGTTAATCCATCCCAAGCCCATTCCTCGAAAACTAACTAGATGAAATCCTTTACCTTCAGGGATGGACAATAGATTTTCCTTACTCAGAAAACGAGCAGCATCTTCCCGACTCAATTCCACCTTAGGGTAAACATCTTGGGGCATGTTTTTCCAAAAGGCTAATTCTGAATCCGGGATAAACTTATCCCCTTTCCAAACACCCGCTTGTAAACCTGCTCTAGACCGAATCCCCACTCGGTTTAATTCCGATTGCAATTCCTGACTTCTACGCGATTGAATAAACAAACTCCCATCTAATCCTTCTTGAAAAACGACACCTTCGGGTAGTTGGAAGGGTGCGGGAATGCTCTTTTTGTGCTTAGATACTTTTCCCTGTTTTGCGGGTGCTTCTAAATCTGTAGATTCGGGGATTCCCGGTTTTTGAAAAACAGTAAAAAAGAATCCTTCGCCTTTTATTTTGGGTGGGATTGCTTGCCATCCGCACGTTTCAGCGTTAAGGACAACTTTTTTCCATCCGGTTGCAGGAGCTTCCTGAGTACTGAAGCAAGATAATCCTTTTTCCTGAAGCCACTGCATGATTCCTTCATTTTCTGAGGGCGCAAAAGTGCAGGTAGAATACAGGATAAATCCTCCGGGCTTAAGCAGGGGTAATAAATCCGATAAAATATCTTTTTGCCTAAGGGCGCAAATTTTTTCAGAGTCTTCCTGCCATTCTTTCCTGGCTTCAGGATTTTTGCGGAACATGCCTTCACCTGAACAGGGGGCATCTGCTACGATAATATCGAAACATTCCTGTATCGCCCGCAAAGCAGAGAGGGGTTTTTGCAGTCTGACTTGATTAAGGTTTCCCCATTTACTGAGGTTTTCGGAAAGGATGGCATATCTACCGGGTACAATTTCATTGGCAACCAGCACAGCTTCCTGTGGCAAGAGAGAAAGAATCTGGGTGCTTTTACCCCCCGGAGCTGCACAAGCATCCAGCACAAGCAAATCGGAGTAGGTAAATTCAGGAATTATTTTCTGAATCATCCAACCTATAGCCATGGAAGAAGCTTCCTGCACATAATAAGCCCCTGCCTGAAATAAAGGATCTGTTCCAAACTGAGCATCCTGATTTAGGTAAAAGGCATTCGGCTCCCAAGGCACGGATTCTAACTTCAATTGAGCAGATTGATTTTTAAATTGGGGATGTAAACGAATGGAAATAGGGGCTGGTTCGTTGAGAGAATCCAATAGTTGGGGCCATTCTTCCGGGAATTGAATTTGAATTCTTTGGTGGAAGGCTTCGGGGAAATCTGCTGTTGAAATGTTCATTCTTCCGAAATTTACAGGATTTCGATGATTCAGGCAGAATTTCGTACCATTCAAGTCCTGATATGTACAATTAAACTTCTCATAATCGTATCTTTGTTTTCTATTTTATCATGGAATTCAGAAGAATCGCTATAAAGTTTATTCTTGGGACAGTTCTGTTCCTCAGTTTGCTTGCTTTTACTCCTCCTAGGGTGCAGCAGCGCATTCAGGTGGTATTGGGCAGTGGGGTAAATTATGCAGCAGCATTTCAGGCATTGGATGCCAAATCGGAGATTGAATTAATTTCCTGGAATGCTCAAACAGGCGTGGCTGAATTGGCGGTAGATCCAAGGGTAACAAACGCCATTCTAGAGGAGTCCTTGGCATTGTATCAAATAAAAGTTATTTCCATAGTTCCCATTCAGCCGTGAAAAAACATCAATATATTTATTTACTGTTGGTGATTCTGTTGGGCGGGAAAGTACAAGTCTATGCTCAGGGAGGGCCTGATTGTGGAACTGCTTTAGGGGCGCCTATTACCCTTCCATTCACAGGGACAAACTTAACCAATTGTGGTTCCTTGGATGATTATAATAATACCAACACTGTACTTTGTGGTTCGGGTTTATATTACTCCGGCGAAGATCATCTATATGCCTTTACGCCTACAACTTCGGGTCCGGTATTATTTCAACTGACCACCACTTCCACATCCACCGGGATGTTTTTATTCGATGGTTGTCCCAATTCCACGCCCAATTGTCTTGGAAATTCAGAATCCTTTGCAGGAGGCGGATCTTTTATTTACAATGTGACGGCAGGCCAAACTTATTTTGTGATGATTGACTCTTGGAGTCCTCCAACTTGCCACCCATTATATGATTTGTATATTGGTACTCCTTTGCCTCCCAATAATCAGGATTGTTTAGCAGCTATTCCTGTATGTCAAAGTCAATATATTCAAAATAACTCCTATACTGGCACGGGAAATGTCCCTAATGAAATAGATAATACAACCTCCTGTCTCGCTTCCGGAGAATTAAATGATGTTTGGTACACCTTCACCGTGCAACAGTCAGGTTTGTTGAACTTTTCTATTTCCCCTAATCAATTGACAGATGATTATGATTGGGCGGTATATGATTTGACCAATGCCACTTGTGAGGATATAGCCACTAACCCGCTGTTAGAAGTATCTTGTAATTATTCAGGAGCATCTGGTGTAACAGGTGCCAATGGTTTGACTGGTACTCAAAACAATCCTCCCATTCCTGTAACCGCTGGTCAGATTTTTGTTTTGAATGTGAGTAATTTCAGTTCTACTCAATTCGGATATACATTGGATTTTGGGAATTCTACCGCTTCTATTTTTGATTTGATTCCCCCCGTTTTAGATTCCATTATCGGGGGCAATCCAGACTGTGGAGATAATACCTTTCAGATTCGCTTTAGTGAAAATGTGCTTTGTAATACAGTAGATCCCTCTGATCTAGTGCTTACAGGCCAGGGTGGTCCTTACACCGTTTCTCAAGTCTTTTCAGTTGCCTGCCAAACAAATGCCACTTACGACAATGTTTTCACAGTTGTATTGACTAGTCCCATTCAGGGTACTGGGAATTTTAGTCTGAATTTGGTAGGGCCAGTGAGTGACTTATGCGGAAATATTGCCGTACCAACTAATTTGCCATTCAAGATTCCAGAGTTTGAGCCATTTGCAGGTTTGGACAGGAATATCTGTCAAGGGGATACGGCCCATATGAATGCCAGCGGAGGTTCTGGTTACTTATGGTCGCCTGTTACTGGACTCAGTGACCCGAATATTGCGAATCCCATCGCCAACCCAAGCGTGAGTACAATGTATGTTGTTCGGATCACCATTCCTTGTCCATTTCAGTATGTGTATGACACTGTATGGGTGAATGTACTAAGTCCTCCAATTGTAGATGCAGGACCGGATACCTTCTTCTGTGAAGGGTCGGGTGGGGTACAATTGAATGCAAGCGTTACGGGAGGAATTGCCCCCTACACACATGTTTGGAGCCCTTCTTCCGGAAATTTGAGCAATTTTAATGTGACAAATCCTGTTGCTAACCCAGATACCAATCAACTATTTTATTTCTATTCAGTAGGGTTCAATGGATGTCCTTCGGCATTAGATTCTATTTTTATTTCTGTTTATGAATTGCCTGTTGTAGATGCTGGTTCTGATTTAGAATTCTGTCAAGATGCTCCTGGAGTTTTCCTAAATGGTCAGATTGTGAATGTAAATGGGGGATATTCCGTACAATGGTTACCTTCCAATGGTCTATTCTGCGATACCTGTTTGGTTACTTATGCACAGCCTAATACTACCACTGCATATACGCTGCGAGTTACTTCCCTAGCTACTGGATGTACTTCTGATTCTACCACCTTAAATACTTTAAGCTCTGCACTGGTAGTTGTGAAACCAAGGCCCATTGCTTACGCAGGTTTAGATACCTTAATTTGTCAGGGAGATTCTGCACGCCTTTTTGGATCTTTCACAGGAGCTGGGCCTCTCTATACCTTTGAATGGGCTCCCGGACATGGAATGGCAGTTACCAATACGATTAGTACCAATGCTTCCCCAGCTTATACGACTCCTTATTATTTGGTTGTCACTTCAAATGGATGTGAGAGTTTGGCCGATACAATTTTGTTAGTCATTCGACCTATTCCGATTTTGACCGGTGGAAATACCAAAAATATTTGTGAAGGAGACAGTGTTCAGCTAGATGCTCAGATACAGCAGGGAATCGCTCAAGCTTATCGTTGGACTCCCGGGGCAGGACTTAGTGATAGTACTGTATTAAGGCCCATGGCATCTCCAGCCAATACTACTACTTATACCCTTCGTGCTTATAATGGACCTTGCCCCTCTTTACCCGTAAATATTCTGGTAGTGGTGCATGATATACCGCAAGCGGCACTTCCGAATGATACCACTCTTTGCTCGGATGGAGATAGTATACTATTGAAAGCTACAGTTACGGGAGGTACTTTCCCCTATACTATGGAATGGAGCCCTGCCTCAGGTTTAGGAAATCCATTCTCCCTTCAAACTAGAGCCTTACCCCAGTTAACCACCTTGTATCATTACACAGTGAGTAGTGGGACAGGTGCTACTTATTGTGCCAGTACAGATTCTGTTTTAATTACGATTGTTCCGGGAGTAGTGGCTGAGTTGGTGGCGGATACAGGAATCATATGTCCTGGTAGAAAGGTTCAGCTCCAAGCAAGTGGAGGGGTAGGGAATGCCAGTTTTCAATGGACTCCTTCAATTGGCTTAAGTAATCCAGCTTCCAGTTTAACTTTTGCCTCGCCAGATACTAGCACAACCTATACAGTGCATATAAGCGAAGGGCAGTGCAGGGATTCTGCAAAATGGACGGTTCAGGTACATCCTCAACCTCGTGCCGATTTTGTGCTGAGTCAACCTAATGGTTGTACCGAATTAGGCATTCAGTTGAATGATCTCTCCGCAAATGCGGTTTCTCACCAATGGAATTTTGGCGATGGAAGTGAAATAAGCAATGAAGTAAATCCTTATCATGTTTATACCCAAAGTGGGGTGCATTCAATTTCTCTTGTAGTGAGAGGGATTGGGGGCTGTGTGGATACACTGAAAAAGGACATTCCTGTGCAGTTGATGCCGGGTATAAAAGCACTTGTTACGACAGAACCAGTTCTGCCTGCTGAGTTATTTTTGCCATCTGGCGAAATTCGAGTTGAAGATAATACCCCTGGTGCCGTTTCTTGGAAATGGTCTTGGGGAGATGGCAGTTTCAGTGATAGTCGTTCTGCCAGACATAGTTATTTGAAACCAGGGGTTTATAGCATTGATTTGGAAGTACAGGACGCAGCAGGCTGTCGTGACTTGATACGCTTGGGGCCCTTTATCCTAAGGCCCTATGAATTGGATGTACCGAATGTATTCACTCCCAATGGAGATGGGATACATGATTTATTTCGGGTTGTTTACAATGGGGATGAATTGTATCATCTTCAGATTGTAGATCGTTGGGGGGTAAAGTATTTTGATACTCGCAATCAAGAGCAGGGCTGGAACGGGTTGGATTTAAATGGGAATGCAGCTCAGGAAGGTGTTTATTTCTACCTATTGAGTATTGGCGGACAAAAATATCAGGGAGAGATTACGCTGGTTAGGTAAACCTCGGTTTAGTGTAAGTTTTGGTTTAGTGTAAGTACTAAATAACATAAAAAAACAAGTCCCTTAGGAGATAAGGGACTTGCCAAACAAACTAAACTAACCTACTAAAAAAACAATAACCAAAGTTACAAGAAACTTTGGTTATTGTCAATCTTAGATAATGAAAAATATTTTAATTTACTGTAAAACAGTTAATTAAGATTAATGTTTGGATAGATAATCCGCAACGCCGGCAGCACTTTCTTTCATGGCGTCTTTACCTTCTGACCAATTCGCAGGGCAAACTTCTCCTTTTTCTTCAAAATGTCTAAGAGCATCTACCATACGGATAGCCTCATCAATTGAACGACCTAGAGGAAGGTCATTGACCAACTGATGGCGAACAACACCCTCAAGGTCAATCAGAAACAAACCTCTATAAGCGATGGGCTTACCATTGAATTTAACAATCTCAGAATTGGATGTTTCATCGATGTCGTACTCATAGTCACCGCCTAACACATCGTAGTTGCGAGCAATTGTTTTACTCAAATCTGCAACCAAAGGATACTTAACACCTTCAATACCACCTTTGTTTTTAGGGGTATTCAACCATGCCCAGTGGGAGAATTTAGAATCGACAGAAACGCCAATTACTTGAGTGTTTCTGGATTCAAATTCTGCTAATTTTTCTTGAAATGCTAAGATTTCCGTTGGGCAAACAAAAGTGAAGTCCAAGGGATAGAAAAATAGGACAACATATTTTTTGCCTTTAAATTGAGATAGGGTGAATTTTTCTACGAAATCACCACCATTTACTACTGCATCTGCACTGAAGTCAGGTGCTTTTCTTCCTACTAATACTGCCATGATATATTTAAATTAAGAGTTTACTGAATGACTACTGATTTTCCGGGTTCTAGAATTTTACCGCTGATTTGAAGTTGTATGTCTTCAATTTCAAAATTGTTAATCTTCTTTTGAGAGAGATAGGATTTAATCAGGGATTCCAATTCCGGATCTTCAAAATCGATGATTTTTTGAGATTCTTGACAATAGAGATGTGAATGCGGGTCGGTATGTACATCAAACCTTTTTATTCCATCTGCGCAAAAGACTTTTCGAATCAATCCTTTCTCTACCAGCGAATCCAAGGTTTTGTAGATTGTTCCCAAAGAAAGTGCCGGATTATCTTGTGATAGCACTTTGTATAAATATTCTGCCGATGGATGCTCATCCGTATCGTGAAGTGCTTTTAAAATGGCAATCCTTTGCTGAGTGACTTTAAGACCGCTTTGAGCGATTTTTTCCTTCAAAACAGATAGATTTGGACTAATACTCCTCATTGGACAAGAATTACTAAACAGGAATCTTTATCGTTAACCAATTGCTCCAAGTGAAAAGTTCCAACAACAGATTATTTTCCCGAGAAATTAGGGCTTCTCTTTTCTACAAAGGCCGCCATTCCTTCTTTTTGGTCTTCTGAGGCAAAGAGGAGGTAGAAGTTCTTCCGTTCAAACTGTAAGCCTTCTTCCAGCGCTGAATCAAAAGCTTTCAGGACAGATTCCTTGGCTAATTGAGTAGCAATAGGACTGAGGGCCGCAACTTGTGAGGCTAGCTTTAGGGCTTCTTGGAGATAGATTTCTGTCGGTACAACCCGATTGATTAATCCGGCAGCCCAGGCTTCTCGGGCATTGATGAATTTCCCGGTCAGAACCATTTCCATCGCCAAAGCTTTCCCAACGGCTCGGGTAAGTCTTTGGGTACCTCCGGCTCCAGGCATGACACCGATTTTGATTTCAGGTTGACCGAATTGAGCGCTTTCTGAGGCGACGATCATATCACAGAGCATGGCTAATTCACATCCACCACCTAAAGCAAAACCACTGACTGCGGCAATGACTGGAGTTTTTGTTTTTTTGATGGCATCCCATTTTGAAAACTGATCTATCTGAAGCATGTCCATTGCGGTTCTTCCTGCCATTTGTTTAATATCGGCGCCGGCTGCAAAGGCTCGTTCATTTCCGGTGAGCACGATACAGCGTGTTTCCGGATCTTGATCTAGTTGACGAAACGCCAGGACGAGTTCGTCCATTAATTCAAGGCATAAAGCATTCAGTTCTTTAGGACGATTTAACTGAATCAAAGAAACACCTTTGACCACCTGAGTTTCGAGTCGGATAAATTCAAAATTCATACTAAAAATATTTACTATATGATAAGATAAGCGGTTAAAACTCCTGTTAGGATGGCAACAATCCTTCTTATTGAGATTTGATGTTCACTAGTGCCGGCTTCAAACAGAATGGTTGTGGAGAGGTGAAGAAATAATCCGATAACAAGTGCCAGCAAAATGGGCAATGTTTGGCTGAGGTATTCAGTAGGAATTAACGATGTGATGAAGGAGCCGAGGGGCGTGATACTGGCAAAGATAAGGATCGCCACTAAGCTGACCAAAGTGCTTTTGTTCAATTCACGCAAGAGAATCCCTAAGGCAAAACCTTCTGGAATTTTATGTAAAGCAACCGCTAAGAATAAATCATGAGATGAATGAGCCCCTTCATGTGCATGACCTGCGAGTGGTAGTCCTTCCATTAGACTATGTATGTATAGTCCTGCTAGAATGATAAAGGGCTTCCAACTATTTTGCCCAGCATGAATATGAATATGTCCATGTTCCACCCCTGCGCTCATTTGATCGAGAAAAATCTGCAGAATAAATCCCCCCAGAACATAGGCGGGTATTTGTTCAATGCCGGAACTGTAGACTTCCGGAAGGAGATGAAGCAAACAAACGGAAAGTAGAAACCCTCCCGTATAGGCTATCATGAGTTTCAGGTAGAGGGGATTTTGGATACGAATTTTCCATCCACCCAGAGCTCCCCCTAGAGAGAGCACAAAAAGGAGTATAATTTCAGAATAGGACATCAGATCAGTCGCCGCAGTAATTTTTGAAGTACGAAAGTAAGCAGGATTCCTAATACCCAGCCAGCTAAAACATCTGAAACAAATGCCTGAACTAAGAGGATAGAGGCCATCCCTGAAAGAATCATGCCTACAGCAGCAAATCCAATGAGCCAGATTCTTCCTGAAAATGAGCAAAATAGAATAGAATATCCCAATAAGCCGCTCATGAGTAAGCTGTTCATTTCGGGTAAGCCACCCATTCCTTCACAGAAATAAAATCCATGCGGAATAATCTCTTGAATTTTCAAAAATTCGCAAGGGGGGTGGGGGATGGTTAGTTTGGCCAATAAAATTCCAATGCTGAAAAGCAATAGTAAACAGAATGGGAGAAAGGAAACTCTATACCAAGAGAAAGCTGAATGAATAAAATCATTGAGCCAAGTTATCCCTACTAAGGGAATCCAAAACCAAATGCTTCGAAACCACCAAAGTAAGGGGAAAATTTCTCCCCAGTTTTTTGGAGCTAATTCTAAAGCTAAGCGAAATTCCCACCATTCTTCCATTTAGAATCAAGAAGGTTTTTGTACAATCCAAATCATCCTAGAAGATGTTTGTAAATTGAATGCATTGCCTTGGTAATCACCCCAGCATTCTAAAATATGAAGATTCGCCTTTGAAAATAATAATTGAAAATCTGATTCAGAGAGACAAAGAATGGATTCTTTGTAGAAATGGGTTTCTCCATTATCCGTAATCTCCATTTGTTTCACTATTCGGTTTTGATCTAATTTTCTCTGAATACGAATGATTAGGTCTCCTTTTCTTTGTTCTTCCTGAGCAAGCATCTTTTCAATTGCCAGATGAACATTTAAATAATCTAAAATTAGAATGCCTCCAGGTTTTAATCCACTATAAATTTGCTGAAGTACCAATAAATCATCAGAATGATTAGGGAAATATCCAAAAGCTGTGAATAGATTAACGACTAGATCAAAATCCTTAGCAGGCGGTACTTCCCGCATATCTTGTCGGATAAAAGTCAATCCTGGCCTGGTCAATTGCTGGGCGTAGGTTATAAAAGGCTCAGATAAATCTGTGCCGATAACTTGATACCCTTTTCCTGCTAAGAAGGTTGCATGACGACCTTTTCCACAGGCTAAATCCCAAATCTTCGCGTTTGGAGGTAAGTGTATGTGTTGCAATAATTGGTTTAGAAAGAAAGCAGCTTCCTCCTCATCCCGATGCGAATAGAGTAAATCATAATAGGGCGAGGAGAACCAATCTTCAAACCATTCTTTTGTTTGACTCATCAATTAACATGAGCATTCAAAGTAGCCGATTTGCTGGTAATTTTCTCGAATTCCGATACAAAGATTTCAAAGTTTTCGGGCGAAATGGTTCTTTGCATCAACATGGCGATAACATGTATATAGTTTTTGTAATTTTCGTACAAGGATTGTCCCTTTGGCGTAATGGTCAAATAAACTGAGCGACGGTCTGTTTTAGAGTTTACTCGTTTAACGAGTTTTTGACCCTCAATTTTGTCCACAATACTGGTAAGAGTTGAAAATTTAATTCCAAAAGCTTCTCCAATGTCTTTCATTTTCTTCTGACCTTCCATGGCGATCAATTGAATGATATCCATCTCAACTGTCGAAACATTATATTTAGTTTTGATTACCTGTTGGTGGCGACGAAATACATCTCTTAAATTGATGAGACAACCTTCAAGTCTTTCTATGTTATTCATTTCTAGTGGGTAATGTGTTTTATTTTAACTCAACAAAAGGGCTATTTTTGGGTGGTGAACCATTTTCTCTTCAAAATTACAATACATTTTTGAATACTCCAATAACATCTTGAAAATTTTATATAAATGAAATATACTGATAATAATATAATTCGAATCACAAACATCGAAGGTTAACTAAAATAAACGAGTATAGTATAATCACTTTAAATGAAATATTCAAATAATTACAAATTTATTTCTTTTCTTTTTCTGAATCCCGAATATTTTGACCAATCGGTAAAATTAAAACTGGAGTGGTTTACAAGCACTAAGCAAAATTCAGAGTCAGCAGTTTGAATGGATTCAAACACAAATCCAATGTATGTTAATGGGCGATTAAATTTTGTCTTTTTTGCACCAATGGGGATATATAAAAAGAAATCCTGTCATTTGGATGTCTGAAATTTGCATCCTCTTCCTATCTTTGTCTTATGAAAGAACTTATTCAGAATTTCGCACAACAATTAATTGAAGCGAAAAGCATTGCCTTGTCCTATCAATTGCCTACTAATCGAGTAACTAGAGAAATACATGAAGTAGTAATTGCTGGTTTAGGCGGTTCTGCATTTGGCGGAGAGATCACTCGAAAAGTTGCTGAATCCCAGGCAAAAGTGCCAATTCAGATTTTTCGGTCTTATACATTACCTGCACATGTGGGTCCTAATACTTTAGTTATCATTTCTTCGTACTCAGGGAATACGGAAGAAACCTTGGAGGCCTTGCAGCATTGCTTGGGCAGAGGTGCAGAAATCGTTTGTATCACCTCCGGTGGCAAAATTGCTGATATTGCACGGGAAAATGGGTTAGATTTAATATTGATTCCTTCTGGCTACCCTCCAAGAGCTGCTGCAGGCTTATCTTTCGTTCAACAACTTAAAGTATTACAAGCAAGAAACATCATTGCTGATTTTTCAAAAGAACTAGACGAATCCATTCAGTTAGTTCAGGATTTTCAGGATAATCAGGCCGCAGAAATTCTGGCAAAAAAACTTACAGGTAAAATACCTGTATTGTATAGTTCGGATCAGTTTGAACCTGCAGCCATCCGCTGGCGTCAGCAAATTAATGAAAATAGCAAGCAGCTTTGTTGGCATCATGTAATTCCTGAAATGAATCATAACGAATTGGTGGGTTGGGTTCATCCTCATAATCTAATGGATAATTTGCATGTGATTTTGTTGAGAAGTCGCTTAGATTATGATCGCACGGCTATGCGTTTTGAAATCAACAAGCAGATTATTGCTAAATCTTGTAAGAATATTTCCGAAGTTTATGGTAAAGGAGAAAGTATTCTTTCCCAGTTAGTGTATTTTCTGCATTTAGGAGACTGGGTTTCTTGGTATCTCGCTCAGGAAAATAATGTTGACCCAACTCCGGTCGCTGTCATTGATTTCCTGAAAGGGGAGTTAGCCAAGCAATAGATTTCTTCGGTGAAGAATGAACTAAGGATTGGATGGGTATTGATTCTGGCCTTAGGGTTGGTGTTTGGTTTTCTTGCCTGGTTGAAAAAGACCTCGATTTTTCATTCGGGAGTTCAGATCTATGTTTGGTTTCCTGATGTTTCCGGACTAAGTCCTGGCGATCCGGTCAGCATAGAAGGAAGAATATTAGGTTCTCTTAGTGGTTTTCAGCTCCCTGGATCTGACTCTGCTGGATGGATTGCTGTTTTAAATTTTGATGAATTGCCTAGGTTAAATTCAGATGCTCAGGCATTTATTAAGGTGAGAGAAATAACGGGAGGCCGGATTATTGATGTACATCCTGGGTTTGATTCAAGTCCTTTTTCTGCGCAGGTAATGCCTGGTCAAACAGCTTGGGATATCGGAACATTTTTGAAGGAAATCAAACCATTAATAGTATTCTTTCAGGATAGTGCGCTTCAAGATTTCATCCAGAATGGAAATGCATTATTACGCAAATCTGTGAAGTTGAATCCAGAAGAAACTTTAACTCGGTTAGATCAAGTGTTGAAACAAACAACCCAAGTATTGAGTCAAACGAATCACCTTCTTTCTGATACTCAAGTTGGCGTTCCGGTTCTTCTTAAAGGAATGGGGGGGACATTGCAACAGGTTCAAGTAGTATTGGATTCCTTGAATCCCTTATTAAGGGAAGCTTCCGCCACTGATCTTCAATCAACCATACAGGAATTGCGGGAAGTTTTAACCCAGTCAGGGCATTTTATTCATAAGATGGATAGTTTTCTCCTGACTAATGTTCAGGATACATCCTCTTTGGCTGGGGCAGTGCTCCACTCGCCTGCACTAAAGAAAGAGTTGGAGGAAACATTGATTCAGTTAAGAGAAACACTTCAGCAAATTCAGGATGGGAAGTTACGGGCAAAAATCAGACTGTAATCTAATTCATCCGGCCTTAACTCATTTTTCTGGATTCGGTTTTTCCTTAGGAGATTGAGTAATCCAAGTAAAATCCCAAGAAAGTCCAAAACTGATTCCTCCGGTAAAATTCTTTGAGCTGGCATAGCTTACCGGTTTAAATCGAATACTCTCGGCATCTAAGAGGCTAAAGTCTGAACGCAAAGAAGTTTGAAAAATCAATCCTTGGATGATTCTGGTTCTGATTCCCAAAAACAGAGCGAGTCCTGTATCTATTTTTCTAAGGGTTTGTTTGAAACTTCGATCTTGTCGGATAAGTGTATCTGCATCCAAAACATAATAGGCTGTGTTTAAATAGGAGAATTGGGGGCCAATCCCTATTTGTACCTGAACTTTTTTAGTCGGATTTAAAATTACGCCGGCTAGCATAGGGAATTTATAATAATTTAATTCAAAACTTCTGGAATAAAGAAAAACTGAGGTGACATTGCCCGCTGTATCTTTTTCGGGTTGACTGTACGAATATTTTTGTCCTTGAAATGAGTTAAGTCCTTCGAGTTGAAAAAAGTACCTGTTGCCGGGCGAATATCTCAGGCTGAATCCAATTGCCCGCCCAAAGGTGGGCTCTGGGTCATAGTCGCTTAAATTTATTTGTCGATTGAAATAGGCTGTTTGTTGAGAAACAAGGTTTAATCCCACCGACAATGTCTGAGCAACCGAGCTATTTCTGTCCTGGATTTGGGAAAATCCCTGAGAGAACAGAATAGTCAGCATCAGAAATAGGAGCCAATTGATGGAAATCCACTTAAACATTGCTTACTTCGCAAGAGGAAAGTGTAAAGATATGTATAACAGTTTTGGAAACATACTTCGGATCACCACATTTGGGGAGTCTCATGGAAAAATGATTGGGGTAGTAATAGACGGAATCCCTGCGGGTTTGAAAATTGATACTAGCTTGGTGCAAGCTGAATTGAACCGAAGGAGACCTGGGCAAAATGCCTACACTACCCCTCGTCAGGAGGGAGATCAGGCAGAATGGGTATCAGGAATTTTTAGGGGCAAATCAACGGGAGCACCCATCACCTTACTGGTTCCCAATCAAGATACGCGTCCAGAGGATTATTCCGAAATGGAGGATATTTTCAGACCTTCCCATGCAGATTACACTTATTGGGAAAAATATGGAATTCGGGATCACAGGGGAAGTGGACGAGCCTCAGCCAGAGAAACATTGGCTAGGGTAGCTGCTGGGGCTATAGCCGGCCAACTGCTGCTAACGATAGCTTCTGTTGAGGTGTTGGCTTGGGTGCAATCCATTGGCCCCATTCAGATTAATTCTGAAAAGGATTCCTATACACTAAAGGAAGTTGAAGGAAGTCCTGTTCGTTGTCCAGATAAAGAAAGTTCTGATTATATGTGCACTTATTTGGATTCGATTAAAGGGAAAGGCGATTCAACAGGTGGAATTATTAGATGTGTGAGTAGGGGAGTACCTGTTGGTTGGGGCGAACCTGTTTATCTTAAATTATCTGCAGCCTTGGCGCAGGCAATGTTTAGTTTGCCTGCAGTAAAAGGGTTTGAATTAGGTTCAGGCTTTGCTGGGACTCAAATGACTGGATCTCAACATAATGATTCCTTTATTAAAGATGATACAGGTAAAACGCGCACTGAAACGAATCATTCTGGAGGAATACAGGGGGGTATTTCTAATGGGGAAATAATTGATTTTCGGGTAGGGTTTAAGCCTGTTTCTACCATTTCTCAAACTCAACAAACCCTAAATAAATCAGGTCAGGAAGTAATTTTGGAGGCAAAAGGACGACATGACCCTTGCGTGGTTCCCCGGGCAGTGCCTTTAGTGGAGGCCATGACACGCTTGGTTTTAGCTGATTTTGCTTTACTCAATCTTTCCAGAAAGGTAATCTAAAGGTAATGAATAAAACTTACTTTTATAGATGAAAAATTCAACCCCTAATTGCTCGGATATTATGATTGGTATTATCTTCACCTTATAGTACGAGATTTATTACTCTGAGAAATTTTACTTTGTTAAATTTGTATCAACATTCAAACCAATAATAATATGAGAAGTTTTACAATGAGTATGCTGATGTGGCTGGTGGCCGGTTGCATCGGTGGCGTCTGGGCCAATGGTATTTCTGTGAGCAGTGTTTCACTGGTGGGGCAGAATACAACTGCGGGCACCTGGCAGGTGCAGTACAACATCACTTGGAATAATTCCTGGAGGGATGCTGTAAATTGGGATGCTGCCTGGGTATTTGCAAAGTTCAAAGTGGGAAGTGGTCCATGGACGCATGCGCGTTTAGATACCAATGTAACCAGTGTCAACACAGGTACAGGTACCGGTGCAACGGTTTTAATTTCAAGAGATTCAGTTGGCGCGATGGTTTATCGCAATGCAGCCGGTTCCGGGACTTTCACTCAGACCGGTGTTCAGGTTCGCTGGCATTATGCCCCACAAGGGGTATTAAATACAGATGTGCCGGAAGTTAGAGTTTATGCCATTGAGATGGTGTATATCGCCTCTGGAAACTTCACCATCGGCGATGGAAATGGAAGTTCTGAAACAACACAATCCTTCAGAGGAACCGTGTCAACACCCAACTCCTACACCGTAAATACTAATCTTTCTCCTCCGATTAGTTCTACCGGAAACTTTACTAACGGTAGCAATATCGTTCGAATCGATGGCGACGGTGGTGTAGATAACGATGGGGATGGGGTGATTGATAATCCGCTCTACCCAGTGGGCTGGAGTCCATTTTACATCATGAAGTATGAGATTACTCAAGAACAGTATGCAGATTTTCTAAATGTGCTCACTCCAACTCAGCAGACCAATCGCTATATGGGTTTCTTTAACAGTAATGGTCAGCAAATCAACTCCTTCTCAGGCGGTACTGTATTTTTAACAACCCGTCCAGATCGTGCTCAAAATTATATGAATTGGTCAGATGCTGCAGCCTATACAGATTGGGCAGGATTGAGACCCTTTACAGAGACCGAATATGAGAAAGCTTGTCGTGGCCCATTAGCCCCTGTGGTGAATGAATTCTCTTGGGGTAGCAGTAGCGCTATTCCGGGTGCAACAACAATTAACATTACCGGTACAGAAAATGGAGCAGAAACAGCGAATACTCTTGCTGTGAACTCTTGGTTTTATGGCTACACCGTATCCGGTGGTGATGGAGGATCCAGTCGTCCGGTTCGTGTCGGTCTATGTACAGGTGCCGGTGAAACCCGCACAGATGGTGGTACCTCTTGGTATGGTGTTGTAGATTTATCCAGTAATCTTGGTGAAATGGTGGTGAATATTAGTACAGTTGCAGGTAGATCTTTTACAGGTCGTCATGGTAATGGCATCCTCAACTCTACAGGAAATGCGGATGTTCCATTTTGGCCAGGTATGAATGGTAATACTAACCCCGCTGCTGCCAATGGCTCAACCGGAGAGATATCTTCCGGGGCTTGGGCAGGTTGTGGAACCAGAGCTAACTTTGCTTGTGCAGGTGGCGCTGATTCATTCCGTGTGTCCTATCGTGCCTGTGCTGAAAATGGTTCAACTATTGTAACGCGCAGTAGCAATGCGAACATGGGCCATCGTGCTGCACGCACGCAGTGGTAATCCTTAAAGTTTGATGCTTCTCATATAAATTGTGTTATTATCGGAAGGGATTTTCCTTCCGATAATAACGCAATATAGATGAGTTATTCCTTTTAACATTAATAATTACGGTTTCAGGTTTGTACCTAACATCACCGTTTATGAAAATATCCTTATTCAGGTTAGTCCCTGTATTATTAACACTTTTTACTGGTCTGATCTCAGCTCAGTCCGT
>JBEIHC010000049.1:0-19974 GCA_040381555.1 Bacteroidia bacterium | reverse complement strand
CAGGAGAGGAAATTTTAGCTTCTGTAGGCACTATTACCTTGAAGCGAAAAGACCTTTCTCGATATCTGCCAGAAATCTGGGCGAATGAAGAGGACAGTATTCGGTTAACAAGTCAATTTATTGAGCGATGGATAGGCGAGCAGGTAATGACAGATCAGGCCTTGGGAGAAATAGATGGGTTAGAAGATAAGATTGAATTTAAAGTTAAAGATTACCGGAACAGGCTCATTTTGAATGAGTATTATCAATATCTGATTGAAACCCGACTGGATACGGTAATTGATTCCGCCAGTTTCTCTTCTTACTTCCTGAAATATCCAGAAAAGTACATAGCAGAAGAAACTTACTATCAAATAGTTTATCTGGGTACTTATAACTTAAATATTCAGAAATTGATGCAGATACTTGCAGAGAAGCCTGAGGAAATTGATCTAAACAACCTGAAGTTATGGGGCATGCAAAATGCGTTTCTTCACCAAACTGACACCAGTATCTGGTTGAATGGAAATGATTTAGATGATTTTAAAAGCTCTTTGAACTATTATGGCGATTTCAAAGGTTTACGCCCTGGGCATTATCCCTTAGTCTGGACAGGAAAGTATTCTGAAAAGCCGGCACAATTCATTGTTCGGATGAATCGTGTAATTTACGCCGGTCAGGCACTACCTAGGTCCATGACGATTGAATCTGTCAAGCAAGGAATTATAAATGAAAGAACACGGAATATACTGGAGGCAGAAAAAATCCGTTTGGTCAGAGAAGCAAAAGAAAAAGGCAATGCATATATCCCTTAAAATCACTCTATTTTTCCTTTTTCTTGCACCCCTGCTTGGTTTTTCCCAAGCGCAGCAGGTAGATGCAATAATTGCTGTTTTAGATAATAATGTTATTCTTCGCTCCGAATTAGAGAACCAAATTATCTATCTCAAAAGTAATGGCGAAAAGGATGATGGAACTTTGCGTTGCAGAACCTTTGAGGAGATGCTTTCTAATAAATTGTTACTCTCAAAGGCTCAGTTGGATAGCTTGACCGTTTCAGAGGATCAGATTGAATCAGAATTATCTCGTCGAATCGAAAATTTCGTTCAATACTTTGGTTCTGTTGCCAAATTAGAGGAGAATTACCGAAAAAGTCTGGTGGAATTAAAAATGGAACTTAGGCCAGAAATAAAAGAACTACTCCTCGTAGAGCAACAAAAGGCAAAAATTACGGAAGAGGTTACGGTTACTCCCAAGGAAGTAAAAGCTTATTTTAATTCAATTCCGAAAGACAGTGTTCCTTTTTTGCCTGCGGAAGTTACTTTAAGTCATATTGTGATGATTCCCCCGATTTCAGAAGAAAATAAAAAGGCTACAAAAGAAAAATTATCAGATGTGCGGCATCAGATTTTATTTGAAAAAATGAAATTCGCGGAGATGGCAAAATATTATTCCCAAGATGGCTCAGCCCAACAAGGCGGATATTTAGGTGAATTTACCCGAGGACGCATGGTGCCGGAGTTTGAAGAAGTTGTATTCAATTTGAAAGAAGGTGAAATTTCCGAAGTGTTTGAAACGGAGTTTGGATTTCATGTGGTGCAACTTCATAAACGGGTGGGCGAAACCATCAGTGCCAGTCATATTTTGATGCGCCCTTTGCGTGACCGAAAGGATGACGAAATCGCAATTCGGAAATTAAAGGAAATCAAAGCAATGGTGATGACAGATACCATCAGTTTTGAAAAAGCAGCAGCCCGATTCACCGAAGATAAAGAATCGAAAGATTGTGGGGGGTGTATTTTAAATCCCAATACAGGGGAAAGTAAAATACCCTTAGATGCCTTGGATGCCGAACTCTTTTTTAAGGTAGATAAATTAAAGTCTGGGGAGATTTCTGAACCCTTAGAATTGCTATTGAGAGATGGCACCCGGGCCTATCATATTGTGCGGGTAAAGGAAAAGTTTGTGCCCCATACAGCCAACTTAAAGGATGATTATCAAAAATTGCATAAAGCAGCATTGCAAGAGAAAAAAGAGACTGCCGTTGAGCAATGGTTTGATACTGCAAGGAAACAAGTATTTATTGAAATAAAATATTCTGAATGTGCAAACGCTATTAAAACCTGGAATCCAAAAGAATGAAAAAGTTTAATAATGAAGTAGAAGCCGCTGACGCATTAGCAGCCGCTTACCGTGAGCTGAGCGCTGAAATTCGTAAAGTAATTGTCGGACAAGATGATGTGGTAGAGAAATTACTCATTGCATTGTTTTGTAAAGGACATACGCTGCTGGTAGGTGTGCCTGGTCTGGCTAAAACATTGCTTATTAGTACCCTTGCTGAGGTATTAGATTTAAAGTTTAGCCGTATTCAATTTACACCTGATCTAATGCCTGGAGATATTTTGGGTACTGAGGTGTTAGAAATTGATAATGATACCAACAAGAAATACTTCAAGTTTATCAGAGGCCCCATATTTGCCAACATGGTACTGGCGGATGAGATTAACCGTACCCCTCCGAAAACACAGGCTGCCCTGCTTGAGGCTATGCAGGAAAGGAAGGTTTCTATTGCTGGCCAAAGCTTACCCCTAGATGCCCCTTTCTTTGTTTTGGCAACACAGAATCCCATCGAACAAGAGGGAACTTATCCTTTACCAGAAGCTCAGTTAGACCGATTTATGTTCAATGTAAAAGTGGATTATCCTTCTTTTACTGAAGAAATGGAGATTGTGCGCAATACCACTTCTGATCGCAAAGTCGAATTAAAAAGTATATTAAAAGGGGAGGATATCTTGGCCTTCCAGGATTTAGTGCGGAAAGTTCCGGTAACGGATAATGTGATTTCCTATGCCGTAAAGTTGGTTGGAAAAACCCGAATTGATTCTCCAGAAGCTCCGGATTATGTAAAAGACCTGCTCAGCTGGGGTGCAGGTCCGCGCGCTTCCCAATATTTGATTTTAGGAGCCAAGGCACATGCCTTGTTAAATGGGAAGTATTCACCCGATATTGAAGATGTGAGAGCCATTGCAGTGCCGGTATTGAGACATAGGATTGTTCCGAGTTTTACAGCAGAAGCAGAAGGCGTCACCGCGGATGAAATTATCAAACGCCTAATGGCTTCCTAAGAAATACTACCTTATTTTTTTGAAAATACTTCCGATTTCCGGAAGTGGTATGCTTTCCTGTTGTTATTTTGCAACCGGTTAGCAATCCGTTTTTTTAGAAATTTATTTATTATAAAAAAAGTTACAATGAAAAATCAATTTAACAAAGGTCTGACCCGAATTGGGGTTTTTTATGACGGGAATTACTATTTGCATGTCAGCAATTATTACAATTACGGACATCCTCGTCGAAGCCGCATCAGTGTTTCGGGGCTGCATCAGTTTATTCGGCACAAAGTGGCTGAAGCTTCCGAAACCGAAATGCGCTATTGTCATATCGTTGATGCCCATTTCTTTCGCGGAAGATTAAATGCACAAGATGCCAGTCAAAGAACCAATCAACTCTATTATGATCGTGTTTTTGACGATATATTAATGTCCGAAGGCGTTATTACACATTACCTTCCCTTGAAAAACTTTCAGGGTAATCGCCAAGAAAAAGGAATTGATGTCTGGCTCGCTCTCGAAGCTTTTGAATTGGCTCAGTTCAAACAATTTGATGTATTGGTTCTGATTACTTCAGATGGAGATTATCTGCCCCTCATTCGTAAGCTAAATACAGTTGGTACCAAGGTTATGCTGATTAGTTGGGACTTTGAATTTACCAATGATATGGGGAAGTCTATGGTTACACGCACCTCCCAAGATTTATTGCAAGAAGCGACCTACCCAATCCCTATGCATGACATCATTGAGGAAGGATTGAATGGAGAAAATCCGGACCCAGTTATTACTAATCTCTTCGTTCAGTTTAATTCTAATCGCAACTCAACTTATCCGCCTGCTAATAATCAGTCCAATTCAGAAGACGATTCAGAGGAGGAAAAAACATCAACTACTCCCATCGTTGATCCCAACGATCCGGTATATGAAGGAACGGTTTTGAGCATCAAAAAAGGATTCGGATTTATTAAATATCCCCCCGTGCCCAATAACTTATTCTTTCACTACTCCTACATGTACGACATGGATTTTAATGATCTGAGAGAGGGAGATCCCGTTCAGTTTAATTTGGCCTATAATGATAAAGATGAAATCATAGCCATGAATGTTCGGGTTATGAAGGAAGAAGAATCCTTCTGATTGTGTCAGGTATGTGTGTGTGGTTCTGATAGTGAAAGCGAAATAGATTCGAATCTCTATCCTTTTATCGCTTTATTCTGAAGGATTATTTCCGGATAGTGTTTTAAAAAATAAAACCCGAACAGTGCAAGTTTTGCTATTGTTCGGGTTTTGTTTTATCCGGCTTGCGAGAAAATTAGACTTTGCCTAAAACGGTACTCCCCCCTTGCACCACTTGACCTAAACGCACCTGCAATTGGGCACTAGCCGGAACAATTACATCCATGCGAGATCCAAAGCGGATAAACCCAAACTCATCTCCACTCTTGAGCGTATCGCCTTCTTTTACATACCAGCAAATTCTCCTGGCCAAGGCCCCGGCTATTTGTTTGAACCCAATCTGAATGCCATTCTTGGACACAATAAAAAAAGTTTGCTCATTCTCTGCTGAAGATTTAGGGTTCCAAGCAACCAGATATTTTCCCGGACGATACTCTTGTTTGATAATCGTTCCTCCCCAAGGCATGCGATTTACATGCACATTCAGCGGACTCATAAAAATACTTACCTGAAGGTGTTTGCCTAACATGCCTTCTGGGTTTTCTACTTCCTCAATTACCACTACTTTCCCATCACATGGAGATAGAATTAAATTTTCCTCAGTGGGAGCATCTACGGCAGGATTTCTAAAAAAATTTATTATCAACCCCAGAATTATCAAAACAGGTAGAGTGATTCCTACGATTAGGAATTTGTTTGCCAGGAATAATACAGATGTACTGCAAACAATCGAACAAATAAGCAGGGAAATAGGAATGATGTATCTTCCTTCTTTATGAAGTGTCATAATTTTTTGTTTAAGTGTGAAAGCGGGCAAATACCCCCATAGGGAGTTTACGCCCAGACTGGTCAGGGAAATAAAGCTCTCCACATTCCAGATTGTTAAGGTTGAATTGAGAAAAATGCGTTTGAATGAGGGCTTCTGGAATAAGCGGTGAAAAGCCCATGGAATAAGCATTGAATATCAAAAAAGAATTCTTCTTCTCTAATAGGTGAGCTAGGGAGGCAATGAGCTCATTGATTTTTTCTTCGAGTTTCCATCTTTCCCCATTGGCCCCAATCCCGTAGGCAGGAGGATCTAGTAGAATTCCCTGATACTTGTTTCCTCTTCGCTCCTCTCTTTGGACAAATTTCAAGGCATCTTCCACAATCCAGCGAATGTCCCGAAGTTTGCTCAGTTCTCGATTGTCATTGGCCCAAGTAACTACTTGTCTCACAGAATCAACATGCGTAACCTCTGCCCCACATGCTGCTCCCGCCAAACTAGCCCCTCCGGTATAGGCAAATAAATTCAGGATTTTGAAGTTGGTGGTTCCTTGACACCGCTCTGCAATATATTCCCAGTTAACAGCCTGTTCCGGGAAAATACCCACATGTTTGAACGCTGTCATGGCCAAACGAAACTGAAGTTTAAGCTTTGGGCTTTGATAACTGATTTTCCAACGATCTGGATGATTCTTGCGAAGAGGCTTCCAAATGCCAGAACTGCTGGTTTTTTGCTCAAATCGCATATCCGCCAGCCGCAACCATTCTGATTCGGAAAGTTTTCGAATTCCTACAGCTTGGGGTTCTGGGCGAATCAGCAAGAGTGAACCAAAACGCTCGAGCTTTTCCCCATCGCCGAAATCAATCAGTTCGTACTCTTTCCAGTGCTGGGGTGTCAGAAGCTTTAACATGCTGCGAAATTACACATTAAGAATATTTTAAGGCTAAATAAAATGCTGATTATTAGAGAAAAATTTATACTTTAGGTTAATATTTGCCATGAAACACTGCATACATCTTCTGTTTCCGCTTTGGGGACTATTCTTAATTGCACTGGTTTTTTCCTCAGGGTGTAAGACTAAAACTTGGGAGGTTGTGGAGGTTAAAAAGACCATCACAGGGGCAGACCCTACCGCCAGTATCTACCAAATTGAAGCTTATATCTATAATATTTATATTGGGCTTACCGGACGGAAACCTACCACTTCGGAGTTTTCTTCTGCCAGGCAGTTATTGATTAACTCGCAGGCAAGCAGAGTTGCACGCACTAATTTTATTCGTCAGATAGTGTACATGGATGAGTTTTATTACAACCTGTACAACTTGATGCGAAAGGATTTGCTGGAAGATGCTGATACTTCAGAAATTACTTATGAGTACTCAGTGGTTCTTGGAAGACTTACCGATACTATGTATCAATCAGGCTGGCCTAGATACCTGGAAATGAAAAAGCAGTATGAGGATATCATGCGTATTCCGCAGGATTTAAAAGATACCACCATTGGGCTCACAGGTTTATACAGAAGGGGTATAGATAATGATATCTATGATCAGATTAATATGGGCTCTGAAAATTTTATCGTTTCCTGTTTTACCTTTTATCTGGGCAGATACCCGACTTTTGAAGAGTTGGAAAGTGGGAAGAAAATGGTCGATAGCCGACAAGCAGTGTTTTTCCTCCAGAATGGCGCCAATAAACAAGATTTTCTGGACATATTTTTTTCCTCCCCACACTATAAAGAAGGCTTGATTCGTCGGCTTTTCAAGCGCTTTTTATATCGCGAGCCAACCGCCTCTGAATTGGAGAAGTATTTGGTAAATCTTGCTGAAGATCAAGCTTATCAGGAATTATTTGTAGCCTTATTTTCTTCGGATGAATATTACAGACAGCAATAATATGAAGACGCTTTTATTTGCCCTACTTTGGATTGGCTTGGCTGGCTTACAAATTTCCTGCACCAAGGATAAACAACAAGTCAAACAATATGTGCTTGGGGAAGTACCTGCACCAGGATATTTCCCTAGCAAAAGTAACCCTAAGACAGATTTACAATTTATCTCAATAGCTTTCTCAGATTTATTCGGGGAGCAGATTTCGGGTATTCGCCTGAATCGTCTCATGGATGGGTATAATTCGTTGGGAGATAAACAAATTATCATTGATCGAATCCTGAAAAATCTACTCAAAGATCCTGCGGTACTTAAGCCCAGCGATGCTGAGATGCGTTCCAATACCACTTTATTTGTTCGGGATACCTATCGTAAATTCTTGGTTCGTGAACCGAATGACTCAGAACTCTGGTATTTGAAAAAAGTATTAGCCGAGAATCCTGACATCACCACAGATGATGTGTATTATGCATTTATGACGAGTGAGGAGTATAAATACTATTGATTGGGCAACATGAAAAGAAGAAGTTTTATTAAACAAGCAGGTCTCGCAGCGGGCGCATTGGCTGCAGCACCCTGGATTTTGCCCTCTGGTAGGTTGTTTGCTGCAAGCGGCACCCGACTCGTCGACCATGTTGTACTCTGCATGTTTGCCGGTGGGGTACGCAATCTCGAAGCAGTCCATAAATCAGAAGGTAATTTAATGCCTGGAATGATTTCAGGTACAGAAGCTATCACCGCGGATATCGCCTCTACTTTAGCCACCTTGCCAACCATCACAGGATTAACCTTACAAGAGCAAGGGACCTTATTCAAAGAATTCCGTTTTAAGCAAGGACCTACCGGACATTATCACGGCTACAATACCACTATTACCGGTCGATATGTAAATAGCACTCTCAATACCAGAGGGCGTCCTGAGTTTCCCACTTTATTTGAACTGTATCGCAAACATTCCGCCCCAGAAAAAAACGCCCTCAATGCTTGGCTGGTAACTCAATCAACCAATCTCTATCCCCTCCTCAATCACAGCGAATTTCCAGGGTATGGAGCCGCTTATGGGGCCAATCAAATTACGCCTAATACATTATTTGGGTACAATTCTTCTCAAGAGTTAAATGATATGATCAATTTTGACCCCCTGCATGAGGTCGGAATTGAAAAAGTAAAAACATTTATTAATAATAATTTTAATGTTTCTGGAGTAGGCATATCCCCCGGATTGAGAAATTCAGAGGCAGATGCAGAAATTATTCAGCAATTTATCAGTAAAATGTATGTCGATATGCAGGCTGGGCAACATTCCAATCCTTGGAGTGTCAGCATGAATGGAGACATGCGTAATATATTCTATGCCGAAGAAATTATTAAAAATCTGACGCCAGAATTACTGGTCGTGGATATGTTCGCGGTAGATACTGCCCACCGCGATTTTACCGGATATTGCCATGCGCTCTACAAGGCCAGTTGGGCTATGAATCATTTATGGAATACCATTCAGCTTACGCCCGGAATGACCAATAATACCTTGCTAATTATTATTCCGGAAATAGGGCGAAACGGTACCGGCAATTCAATCGTAGATGCCAATAACCGCCCCGGTTTGGACCACTCCTCTGAGGACGGTATGTCGAGAGAATTATTTTGCCTAATCGCCGGCCCGCCTTCAGTCGTGAAACAAAATAATGTCATCACTACTGTTGAGGGAGAGAGTATTGATGTGGTCCCAACCATTGCCCATGCTTTAGGTTTCTATGACGGAGCCGCAGGGATGATGACCGGACAAAGACTTATGCAGGCTTTTGTATAAAAATTTATGAAATCGAAGTTTATCTTACTCTTTTTGCTGGTACTCATAGCTGCCTGTACAAAAGAAACCATCATACCGGATAGTTCAAAAGACCCTTTTGGAAAGGATGTTTCTGGGGATAATCCCAATCCAAACCCTGAGCCTTCCCGCACCAGTATTCAGGGCCTGCATAAATTTATCTTTCAGCCCCGATGTGCAAACCCTACCTGCCACGATGGTTCCTTTGAACCCGATTTTCGATCCGTAGAATCAACTTGGGCCACTCTCGTTTATCAAAAAGTTATTAAAAACGACTCTGCCTTCTCCTTTACCTATCGCGTCAAACCCAATGATCATGACTTGTCCTGGCTCATCGAAAGATTAACAACCGATGACATTATTCTCGGTCGAATGCCTCTATACGCAGCTCCCCTGAGTGAAACAGAATTAGGCTATATCAAAACCTGGATCAGTGAAGGAGCCAAAAACTCAGAAGGACAGTCCTTTGTGAGCCCCAATTTATACCCCGAAGTGCTTGGATTTCGTGCCTATGGCCAAACTGGATTGAGAATGGATTCCATCAAAACTAAAGGCTATACTTCTCCCTTTATAATTCCACAAGGAACTTTTGCCGAAATGCGATTCTTCGTTTCAGACGACAAAACCAGCACCTTAAACCTGGTCGATCAGAAAGTGAAATTTTCTACTTCACGAGATGATTTTTCTCAGGCAGTTGAACTGAATCCTTCCTATTTTCAGAATGGACAAATGCGGGTATATTTTCAGGATTCCCTATTTACTCCCGGGCAACAAGTGTTTTTTCGCTACTATCTTCGTGATGCAGATCATCCGGATGTTACGGAATATCCAACAACAGGAACAGTCTGGTATGCCAAAGAAATATTCAGCTTCGTGGTTCAATGAAAAAGTTATTCCCCCTTTTATTCCTGAGTTTATTTCTTGTTTCAGCTTGCACCAAAGAAGAAATGAAGCCTGAATTCTCCAGCACCCCTAAAATTGCCTTCTTGGCAATGTCCCCGGGTTCTGTTACTGCTTGGAAAGATTCTGTCGTCTTCACCATCAGTTACGAGGATGGAGATGGGGATTTAGGACAAAACACCGCAGGGTATGAAAACCTCTTTTTAAAAGATTCTCGCACGGGTGGGTCTTATACCTATAGAATTCGGGAGCTCGTTCCTGATAATGCCAAAGTTCCAGTCAAAGGAACTTTGAAGTTTGTCCTACCTTTTACTTTTCTATCCAGTGAATCGGTTAACAGCGAACAAGTAGTTTTCGAAATCAAAATAAAGGATCGCTCCGGAAAAGAAAGCAATGCCGTAAGCTCCCCTGGTTTGCAAGTCAATCGCTGAATTTGACCTTTAGGTCATTTCCTTTGCCGCCAAAATTCCTCTGTGTTAATCTGCGAAATCTGCGAAATCTGCGGGAAACCCACCCCATTCATGAAATACACTCCTCATTATAATCTGCGTAATCTGCGAAATCTGCGGGAAACCCACCCCATCCATGAAATACACTCCTCAGTATAATCTGCGTAATCTGCGAAATCTGCGGGAAAACCATCCCATCCATGAAATACACTCCTCAGTATAATCTGCGTAATCTGCGTAATCTGCGGGAAATTCACCCCATCTGTATAATCTGCGTAGCGATATTTTCCTGCAATTCATTTTGATAATCTGCGAAATCTGCGGGAAAACCATCCCATCCATGAAATACACTCCTCAGTAAAATCTGCGTAATCTGCGTAATCTGCGGGAAAATCACCCCATCTGTGTAATCTGCGAAGCGATATTTTTCTGCAATTCATTTTGATAATCTGTGTAATCTGCGGAAAAACCACCCCATCTGTAAAATCTGCGCAGCTATATTCCCCTAAAACTAATTTTGAAGTGTCCGCATAATCTGCGGAAAAACCACCCCAAATCCAAAAAATCTGCCCTCCCAAGTGATTCATATTTTGTAAAATCCCCCTTTCCTCTTAGCTTTGAATCATGGGGCAGAAATCTCAGCTTAGCTGATGAACCTTCCTGCACCGCAAATAGACTGACACTTAATTAAATAGAAATTGGAAAACACTGTATCTAAAGGACATCCCAAAGGGTTGTATGTCCTGTTCTTTACGGAAATGTGGGAACGCTTCAGCTACTATGGTATGCGAGCCATCTTCACCCTGTACATGATTAAAGCGCTTTTGTTTGACAAAGCACTCGCATCCGAAATTTATGGTAGTTATACAGGCCTGGTATATCTAACCCCCTTATTGGGCGGGTATATAGCTGACCGGTATTGGGGAAATAGGCGCTCTATTTTCGTAGGAGGAATTCTCATGGCCATTGGTCAGGCTTGTATGTTTATGAGTGCCACCAACTATCAAAATGTAGAAGTAGCGGCTCCTTTTCTTTATATGGGCTTAGGCTTCCTGATTTTTGGGAATGGTTTTTTTAAGCCGAATATTTCCACCATGGTTGGTCAGTTGTATCCTGAGGGGGATAAACGAGTGGATTCCGCTTTTACCATCTTCTATATGGGCATCAACCTAGGGGCATTTATTGCTCCGCTCGCTTGTGGTTTCCTAGGAGATACTGGGGATCCAGCAGATTTTCGTTGGGGCTTTTTAGCCGCTTGTATAGGAATGATTGTGAGCACCATCTCTTTTGAACTTCTTAAAAACAAATATGTCATTACCCCAGATGGCAAAGGGGTAGGTATGCCTCCTGTAAAAACGGTGTTAAAAGAAGGCGAAACGGCAGCTCCTAAAATTCCCATGACACAAGTGTTGATTTGGGCAGGTTTGGCCATTACCTTATTCTTGTTTTTTAATTTTGTCCTGGATGCTGGAATGTTCGGTTCTGCTATCTATTCCATTACCCTCATTGGACCTGCAGCTATCATCACAGACAAGAGCTTGACCAAAGTTGAAAAAGATAGAATCTGGGTTATTTTTATCCTTGCCTTTTTTGTGATTTTCTTCTGGGCAGCATTTGAACAGGCTGGAGCTTCTCTTACTTTCTTTGCAGAAGAACAAACCAATAGAAATTTTCTGGGTTACGAAATTCCCGCAAGTTATTTCCAAAGTGTGAATGCCGTTCTGATTGTCCTCCTTGCTCCTTTATTTGCCTTGATTTGGACTTTCCTAGGTCGTCGCAATGCAGAACCTGCCTCACCTACCAAGCAAGCCTTTGGTTTGTTATTCCTTTCTATCGGATATCTTGTTATTGCATTTGGGGTTCAGGGAATTCAGCCAGAAGTGAAGGTTTCTATGTTTTGGCTGTTTAGTTTGTATTTATTACATACTATTGGGGAGCTCTGTCTCTCTCCGATTGGTTTATCCATGGTGGTGAAATTGTCCCCTGTGAAGTTTGCTTCCCTTCTTATGGGCGTTTGGTTTCTTTCCACTTCTGCTGCCAATAAATTTGCCGGTACTTTAAGTGGACTATATCCCGAAGAAGTTAAAATGGAGCAGGTAATTGCCGCCCCAACTTTCAAACATATAGTGGTAGCCGCCCATGATTCCGTTCCTGAGAATTCAGTAGTCATTACCAATGACAGTGTTTTCTGGGCAAATAATGGAAAGGGCTTTCAAGAAGAACTGGCCGAAGTATTCGAAGTACAAGCTCCAGCAGAAGGCACAGACTCTCTTTATGTGCTCAAAGAAGGAATGGCAACATGGGAGTTTGAATCCATCGCAGAAGGCGAAGAAGGTACTCTGAAGCTAACCACACTCAAGAATGTCTATAATGATGCCAATGCTTCAGAAGCTTCCATCACCCGTTCAAAATTGAATCTGATCGTTCAAAAAGACCCTTCGGCAAAATTTACCTTCACAGGAGGGGGATCTCGCTTAGCCGTCTGGAAAAAAGATAAAATCGAAATCTGGAATCCCAATCCCATCAAGCCTAAATTCGTTGGATACGAAATAACCGGCTTGTATGAGTTCTTCCTGATATTCGTGGTACTATCCGGAATTGCTTCCATTATTCTGTTTTTCTTATCCAAACAGTTGCAAAAAATGATGCATGGTTTGGGGTAAGTATCCCATTAAGCTATAGCAAAAATGGTCGTCTTCTGGCGACCATTTTTGTTAATGGTTTATTTTCTTTTGCTCTATAGATTTGTCTGAATGTCTTAAAAAATGAAAAAAAAGGCTCTCTGCATTTTTTGTAGTAAGAATAGGGAATCTAGTAAAGATTGGAATAATTCTTAGCGAGTTAAACGAAATTCAAAACCCAACAAGTTGTGGCATGTGGGTTGGATCCCCTCACCTCCGGGGAGGGTTAGGGAGGGGGAGATAAGCAAACGAACTTGTTAAATAATAAAAGGTATAAATTAATAACCCACCTTGGAATGCATAGAACCCCAAAACAACTGACCTTAATGGGCTTAATGTCCGGAACCTCCTTAGATGGATTAGACATCGCTACCGTTCGATTTGATGTGGATGGAACATGGGAAATGCTGGGATTTCACTGCCAGCCCTACTCCGAACACTGGCGAACTCAATTGGCTACAGCAAGGGACTTAAGCGGACTAGAATTGACCCGTCTCGACATTGACTTTGGTCATTATCAGGCAGAGGCAGTGAAAGCAGTCATTCAACAAACAGGCATTCGTCCTGATGCTGTGGCTGCTCATGGTCACACCGTTTTTCACCAGCCCGACAAAGGCTTGACCCTTCAAATAGGCGATGGAGAAACCATGACCGCTTTACTCGGACTTCCGGTAATCACCAATTTCAGAATGCAGGATGTAGCACTTGGAGGACAAGGCGCACCTCTAGTTCCGCCCGGCGAAATTGCCCTGTTCCCGGAATATAGCCTATTCTTAAATCTAGGGGGATTTGCCAATATTCATGTTAAGGATTTCTTCGCCTGTGATGTAACGGTGTGCAATCTGGCTTTAAATTACCTAGCAGGAAAAATAGGTCTGGCCTATGATGCGGAGGGAAAACTCGCTGCATCTGGAGAAAGGATTCCCGCTCTCTTTGCACGCTTAAATGAATTATCCTTCTTTCAGCAACAAGCGCCCAAGAGCTTAGGGATAGAATGGTTTCTGTCAGACTTTTTGCCCATTTTAACAGAGTTTAACCAACATTCCGAAGCGGATCAATTATGCACTGTAAGCCACCATATAGCCTTCCAGATTAGTCGACTCCTCCAAGGAAAAAAAGGCAAAATGATGGAAAGCGGAGGTGGTGCCTGGAACCAGCATTTGATTCATCTACTGAAAGAGTACCTGCCCGAAATATGTATCTTCGTTCCAGACCCAACAATATTGGAAGGCAAAGAAGCTTTAATCTTCGCTTGGTTGGGTTACAGAAGATTGCTGGGCTTGCCGAATACGATGAAGGAGAGGACGGGGGGAGGGAAGGATACCTCTTCGGGGTCTTTGCATGGGGGGGGTAAATGGGATTAATTCGTATTAGTTGTTTCTAAATTGCAATAAATCAGAATTGGAAGGGTGTCAAAAGGTCTTACGCCTAAATAAATGGATAGATTTGAATCGGTATCTCAATCAGAATTCCTCTATGTATTTTTTTTCTTTTATGAATAGATTTCATTAAGTAACTTGCAGTAATAATTCAATACTAAAGAATGGCACCAACAGTTAGAAATGATTCTCAAGCAGAAATTTCAAAAGTTTTAATGCGTAGTTTGAATTGTTTTTCGGTTTTTTCTTGTGTTGGAGCGAGTTCGTTAAATGACAAGAAGGCAGTAGATTTTTGCACGAAATTTCCTTTTGCCGATTCTGTAGATATTCAATCATAACAATACATTCCAGACCAACAATAACTAATACAGAATGAAAACAATTGAAGTAGTCGCAGCCATAATTATTTATGATAGTAAAGTGTTATGTGTACAACGGGGCGAAAATAAACTTGATTATATTTCAAAAAAGTTTGAATTTCCTGGAGGTAAAATGGAGGCTGGAGAAACCAAAGAGGATGCAATAAAAAGAGAAATATTAGAAGAATTGAAAATGTATATTGAGGTTCAGGAAGAGTTCCTTTCAGTTACGCATCAATATCCAGATTTTCATTTAATTATGCATAGTTTTATTTGTATATGTGAGAACCCGATTGTTACTTTGACGGAGCATATCAGTTATATGTGGTTAAATAAAAGTGATTTAGATCTATTAGATTGGGCAGAAGCAGATATTCCGATTGTGACGAAACTAATGATCCAATAACACTAACATGAATCTAATAAATAATCAGTTAGAAGAAAGTTTAAAGGCAGGTTATATAAATCGGAGTTTACCTTCATCTAAGACATATTTGCCTCAATTTCTAGTTAATGATAAAAGAGAAGGCAAAAAGATACTTTCAACAATTATTCAGTGTTTAAATAATTGTGATGAATTTTGGTTTTCAGTTGCATTTGTAACTACAAGTGGTGTTGCTACTTTAATTGAGACCCTCATTTCATTAGAACAAAAAGGAATAAAAGGTAAAATATTGGTCTCTCAATATCTAAACTTTACTCAGCCAGAGGCATTAAAACGATTAATGCAATTTAAGAATATCGAAATTAAGATTGCAATTGATGATGCGTTCCATTCAAAAGGATATTTGTTTAAGAAAAATGATGTTTATGATTTAATAATTGGCAGTAGTAATTTAACCTCATCAGCCCTTTGCTCGAATATAGAATGGAATTTGAAAGTTACAGCAACTCCATTAAGTCATATAATTTTTAGTGCGATTAATGAATTTACAACAGAATATCAAAAAGCTGTATTTGTGGATTCATTATTTATCTCAAATTATGAAATTTTATATAAAAAGCAAATAGACTATTCCAATCTTGTAAAAAAGGAACTGCTAATTTCTGATCAAAAGGAAATAATTCCGAATTCTATGCAAGTGGAAGCCTTGAATAATATTGAAAGTTTGCGTCATCAAGGTAAAAGTAAGGCCTTATTAATATCTGCTACTGGTACTGGAAAGACATTTCTATCTGCTTTTGATGTTAAGAAATATAATCCAAAGAAATTTTTGTTTGTGGTGCATCGCTTAAATATTGCAATTACTTCAATGAATGCCTACAAGAAAATATTTGGAAATGCAAAAAAAATGGGGATTTACTCCGGAAGTCAAAAAGATTCAGAATCTGAATTTATTTTTAGTACAATCCAGACAATTTCTAAAGAAGATAATTTAAAGCAATTTAATCCTGAGCATTTTGATTATATTGTTGTAGATGAAACTCATCGAGCAGGTGCTGATTCCTATGTTAAAATGCTTGATTACTTCAAGCCTAAATTTCTATTAGGGATGACAGCAACTCCAGAGAGAACAGACGGGTTGGATATATTTAAATTGTTTGATTATAACATTGCATATGAGATTCGTTTACATCGTGCACTGGATGAAAATATTCTTTGTCCATTCCATTATTATGGTGTTATAGATATTACAGTAAATGGAAATTTGCTCGAAGATAATTCAGAGTTTAATTTATTAACTTCAGCTGAAAGAATCGAACGGATAATCGAAAAGGCAAAAATTTATGGCTGTGATAATGGCAAAGTTCGTGGCTTAATATTTTGTTCATCAGTACAGGAATGTAGAGCACTTTCAAACGGATTTAATTTGCGAGGATTTAATACGATAGCTCTTTCAGGTGCAAGTAGCGAAGAAGAGAGAGCTCAGGCGATTCTCCAACTTGAGTCCGATTCATTTGATTTAGATTATATTTTTACAGTTGATATTTTTAATGAAGGGATTGATATACCAAGTATCAATCAAATTATAATGCTACGCCCAACTCAATCTGCAATAGTTTTTGTGCAACAACTAGGGCGAGGTTTAAGGAAATTGGAAAATAAAGATTATTTGACCGTAATAGATTTCATTGGTAATTACAAGAATAATTTTTTAGTGCCAATTGCTTTATACGGTGATACATCTTACAATAAAGATTCAATAAGGAAGTTGATGGCTAGCGGGAGTAGTCTTATTCCTGGTACATCCACAATTAACTTTGACAAAATTGCTAGGGAGAAAATATTTGACGCAATTGATGCAGCAAATATGCAATTACGAAAAGATTTGGTGAATGACTATAATCTTTTAAAATTTAAATTAGGAAGGATTCCAATGATGATAGATTTTATCGAACATGGTTCAAGAGATCCATTTTTGTTTGTAAGCCATTCGAAATCATATTTCAATTTTGTAAAGAGTTTAGAAAGTAGTTTTATAGGATTGCTCAACGATGACGAAGTCAAACTTCTTGAACTTTTTTCTATGGAGGTGAATAATTCAAAACGGGTTGAAGAAAGTTTAATTCTACATAATCTAATAATCCATAATAAAGTAAAAATATCAGATATTAAAGAAGTTATTAAAAAAGAATTTGACTATTCGGTTTCTGATGAAACCATAGCGTCATGTATGGTTAATTTAAATTTTAATTTTATTCGAAAATCAAAACTTATAGCCTTTAGGAAAGGTGAATACATACTAATTGATAAAGATCTTGAAAATTCATTACGTAATCTTACTTTTCGAAAATACCTATTAGATAATGTTGATTTTTCCATTGCTGTTTTTCGACGGCAGTATAACAGGGTTAATTATGTAGGTGGGATTATTCGATACAACAAATATAGTCGCAAAGATGTTTGCAGGGTTCTTAACTGGTCTCTCGACTTTACAAGTACTATATTTGGTTATCGTACTTTAAATAGCATAACACCGTGTTTTGTTACTTATCACAAATCTGATGATATTTCTCAAACTACAAACTATAATGATCATTTTATCGATCAACATGTTTTTGCCTGGGAATCTCGTTCAAATCGAAAAATTGACAGTTCTGAAATTCAAAATCTGATTAATTCAGAACGAATCCTTCTCTTCATCAAAAGGGAAAATGCAGAAGGTTCTGATTTTTATTTTATAGGGAATGTTAAAATTATTGAGGATAGTATAGAACAGGCTGTTATGCCTGGTTCTAATATGCCAATAGTTTATTTTAAATTTAAATTGGACCAACCTGTAATTGATTCGATTTATGAATATTTGACTAGCAAATCTGAATCCAATCAGATTATAAATATTGATAACAAAACACTTGACAACGAAATTAAGCAATTGCCTTTTAGATTCCTACATGAACAAGATGTAAAGCCTTTTATGAATTGCATTCCTCTCATTAACATAAAAGTTGCTGCAGGTGGATTTAGTGATATTCAAGAAATTACAGATGTTAAGTGGATAGAACTCTACAAATCATTTAATTACTCGAATGATTATTTCGTTTGCCAAGTGTTAGGTGAATCCATGAATAAAATCATTCCCAATGGCTCATGGTGTTTGTTTAAAAAAGATACTGGCGGTAGTAGAATTGGCAAAGTAGTACTTGTGCAACATGCCAATATTAATGATTCGGATTTTGGAAAAGGATACACTGTAAAACTATATGATAGTCAAAAAACAGCTGTTGAGGATAATTGGCGTCATGATTTAATTCTATTAAAACCCCAATCATTTGATTCTGAATATAAAAGTATTGTTTTGTTAAATGACGAATCAAGGGATTTAACGGTTCGCGGTATATTCGTGGAGGTATTAAATTAATTCATATGCTAGTTGATAATAGAAATTTCAAATTACGGTTATTCCTATTTGTCTGATGAGTACACAGGACTATATTTCCTAAGTTTAAACTTGACCAAATTTGAAAATAATGAAAATTATCAAGCTCGACAAAATACCATTGCTGATTTTAGTGTAGTTGTAAGCATTCTATTTGCATTTATTAGGACTGTATTCTGGTCCATTCGAGGGAAATGGAGAGGGTAAAATTGGCATTTACAAGGTTTTCCTGTATAAGCTATGTAAATATGCTTTAAAAATTTATTAACCGCATTCAATTTTTCTGAGTTTCTTTTAATTATTATTCAAATTTTGCGCTGAAAATTTAGCAGTTAAATATTTCTCAATGCTTAACATATAATCTGTTTTATCCCAATCAGTCTCTTTGTGAAGTGACTCAAATTCTTTTGCCCACCAAATATAGGTTGCAATATCTTCTCTTGAATTTCCTGAATAATATCTCTTGTGGCCAGCATAATACGAGATGTCAGCAACCGTTTCTAATAACTTATTGTCCATTTAGTTAATGTTTAAATCGTACATCGTTATGATATCTCAAAAATTCAATATCAGGTAAAAATCTTGAAGGAAGAATTATTTGGTGATTTTCAAACTTTGTAAAAAAATCAATTGAGTGTTGATTTTTTTGCTGTAAGATTTGAGATGAAATCTTGATTGTATATTCAGGAGTAATTGTCATTAAACCTGCCTCAAATGCTTTATCGTGAAGTGCGTTTATTGCGATTCCGTTCCTAGGATTTAATCGATTCTTTTCATCAATCCCCCAAGGACGAATATGGCCAGCAATTAACAATTCAGGTTGACTTATTCCAGTAATACAACATTTATTATTATATGCTGCCAAAATTGACCTTCTAAAAAAGGACTGATTTACTCTAACTTTTACAACTTGTTCTCTTACTTTTCCTTCTGTTGGTAATTCTTCCTCTGGTATTTGATTTAACTCTTCTATGGTTGTTTGTTTAAAATGGGCTAATAATTTTTCACTTTCATAAGGCAAAATATCCCAAGCAGTAAAAAACTCATTCCATATTTCGTTGTCTAGTTTACTTGCGTTTGATGCGCCTTTTATTCCTCTTGCTTTCAGACTTGGGTCAAGACTTGCAAAATTCACCAATTTATAGGCTACTGAACTTGGTGTGCGATTGATTAAAGTGGCAAGATTAATTACTTCTGGATTTAAATTATGTAAACGCCCAAATGGCAACTTGCAATACAAGTTAATTGCCAGTATCAATTCCTCTCTTGTCCATAATCGCTGCCCTTGTTTCATGACCCTGCTAGTACTAATCTATTAGTATTTAAGCTGTAATTCTTTATTACTTCAGTTTAAAATAATGCCAAACACGATTTTTCTGACTTGCCACAAATGCATTAATTAGATACATCTGCCAATTTTGTGTTTGTAAATTACAGTTTCCTGGGTATTTTACAAAACACAATTGACCCACATTTTTAATAAAGGTTATATTAAACCCAAACTCTAAATAAAATAGGTAACATTTTAAGAAAAAAGCAGTCAACTATTTGGTTGTCTGCTTTTTTTGTACGAATTTTGCTATTACCTAAATAGGTAATATTATGAAGATCAAAACCAAACACCCTGACTGGGCATT
>JBEIHC010000048.1:0-20090 GCA_040381555.1 Bacteroidia bacterium | reverse complement strand
TTATCTAAGGAAATTGAAGGAGGTGTGTGAGGCCAAGCATTTTATGCAACCTCCGTCGGTAAGAATGTTGCGGGATTAGAGAAGGCGATAGAGCAGGAGGGAAGGATGGGAAATTAGGAGGTAAACCCCGGTTTAGTGTAAACCTCCGTTTAGGGTAAACTTCCGTTTAGGGTAAACTTCGGTTTAGGGTAAACTTCGGTTTAGTGTAAACCTCGGTTTAGTGTAAACCCCGGTTTAGGGTAAACTTCGGTTTAGTGTAAACTTCGGTTTAGTGTAAACTTCCGTTTAGTGTAAACCCCGGTTTAGTGTAAACCCCGGTTTAGTGTAAACCTATTTTTTCCTAAAAAAAACTTGCGACTCTAGCCTCTCACTCTCCCTTCCCAATCAGTTCCCTGGCATGATCCAAAGCTGCTTTACCGGGTTGGGCACCGCCAATCATTTCGGCGATAGCCTGGATTCTTTCCTCTAAGGGTAATTTGCGAATGTCGGAGGCTGTATATCCCTTATTGCTTCCTTTGAAGAGCAAATAATGCTGATCTCCTTTGGCGGCTATCTGAGGTAAATGGGTGATGCTGAATACCTGGGTGTCTTGTGCGAGTTCTTTCATTACCCGACCTACTTTGAGGGCGGTCTCTCCGCTAATGCCCGTATCAATTTCATCAAAAATCAATACCGGCGTTCCTGTTTGCGTGGCAATGGATGTTTTAATAGCCAGCATAATACGGCTGAGTTCTCCTCCAGAGGCGATGCTGTTTAATGGTCCTGCCGGTGTACCTGGATTGGTTTGCACCAGGAGGCGAAAGGCATTCAATCCGCTGCGTAGAGGCTCGATTGAGTTGCCCTCAACTACGAATTGTCCCTCCTTGCGAATATTCAAGGATAAATCGGGAATGCACTGTGCGCCTTCCATGCCTACAGCAGCTAAAAGGGTGCTTATTTTTTGTTGGAATGGCTTTACCTGCTTACTGCGTTTTTTGTCTAATAGAATTCCCTTTTGAATCAGAGATTCCTGCTGTTTTGCGAGTTTTTGTTCAGTTTTTAGAATGGCCTCTGTGGCTGAATCGCCGGCCAGGACTTTAGTTTCCAGTTCATCGCGGAGCTGGATTAATTCTGATGCCGTGCGAACCTGATATTTAAGTTTAAGTTTTTGGTATAGGTTCTGTCTTTCCTGCATTTGGCTGAGCTTTTCAGGATTGGCCTCCGATTCACTTTCTAAATCTTGAAGGGATAAGGCTACCTCCCGGATTAATTCCAATGCCTGATGAATGCGGATATTTTCTTCTCCGATTTTGGTGTCTAAGGATTCAAATTTTGCCAGTTGTTTTTGAATGCCGGCCAGCTGATTATAGACAGATAAATCCCGGTCATACAGGTCGGTAAATGCTGTTGAAAGTGTTTCTCGTATTTGCTCGGAGGATTCTAGTTTCTTGAGATCCTGGTCTAATTTTTCGTCTTCATCGGGTTTAAGTTGAGTCTCATACAATTCCTCAAATTGAAAGCGAATATATTCTTGGCTTCTGAGCCATTCTGCCTGTTCTTGTTTTAAGCTTTGGAGTTGATCTCGGAGATTTGTCCACTCTTGAAAGGCGATTTCATATTGTGTTCTTTCTTCCTGAGTGCTGGCGAAAAGGTCAAATAATTGAAGTTGTGCCTGGGGTTCATTCAGGAGGCGGGTATCTTGCTGTCCGTGGATTTCCGCAAGGGTGTTTCCTACTTCTTTCAGGACTGCCAGGGTAACCACTGTTTCATTGATGAGGGCTCTAGATTTTCCGGCTGGGGAAATTTCGCGTTTTAATCGCAGGGCTTCTCCGGGTTCGAGCCAAATTTCCAGAGATTCCAGAAACGCACGCAATTCATTTGGGATAGGTTCAAACCAGCCTTCCACTTTGCAGAGTTTTTCTTTTTCCAATAAGACGCTTGTATCTGCTCTATCTCCGAGCAAGAGGCCAATGGCGCCAATGAGGATGGACTTACCGGCCCCTGTTTCTCCTGTGATGATATTTAATCCTGAGCCGAATTCAGTATCCAATCGGCGGATTAAGGCATAATTATCTATTTGTAGTCGGGAAAGCATGTTAATACAAAGTAGGAAGGTCGTATTCTATCTCCAGAATTTCAGTCCAAAGAAGGGTATGGAGATGAGATTTTTTATTATACCAGGCGGGTTGTCCGCTGCTGAGAGAAAATCCAGAAGGGGAGTGGGATTCTAATTTTCCCATTACTGTTTTTCCATTATTCAACACTATGTGCAGGTCAATATTGGCAGGGATTTCCGATATTTTCTCCGGAAGATCTTGTTGGCGAAGTCGAATGGTCCGCTTTCCCATTATTTTTCATTTACCCGATTATAGAAATTCAGATTCGAAGGATCTACCACGGTCATAATATTGAGCATTTGCCGTTTTTGATCGTCCGGGGCTTTTTTAAAAATATCTACCAATTCTGTTTTTTTTGTATCGCAAAAGACGCGCAGAATATAAGCTTGAGGATTGTTGCGATGAAATTTCTGTAAGGTTTCCAGCGAAGTGAGAATGCCTTTGCGTCCTGCATCCAAATCTTCGGCCATTTTATCGAGTCCTTTTCGATGGTACTCAAAGATTACGGTTCGAATTTCTTTCAGGGTATTATTCTGCATGTTTTCGAGGAGCCAATATCGGGTGCGGTTACCATCGGCATAATTCCATCCTTTTTCTCTTTCAGCTGCGGCGATGTTTAGAATATTTTGGGCTTTCTGAAACATAGGATCGCCCCCCGCTTGACCAAAACTATCGTAGTCAAAGCCCAATACCATAAACATATAAAAGTTTACTAAAGAGGTTAGGTTGGAGATGTAGCTGTTTTCAGAATAATCCAATGCCTGTTGGGTAATGTATTTAAAATTGCCATCTCGGTCAGTGAAGTTCAGGACAATAGTTTCATAGGTAGAATTAAAAACTGGGCGAAAGCATTGCACCTGAACGGAGCCTTCAAACTGATCTGGGGTTGGTCTTTTTTCGACAATGAAAGTGAGGGTACCATTGATTTTTTCTTCTGGTAGGAAATCATCATTGGTCCATTTTCGGTCATTGATATACCGAGTTAGGTCTTGCTCTAGTTGTTTGAGGGCTGACTGGTCTCCTGGGAATCCGGGAGCGGCTTGTACAGCCACCCTTATGTTGAGTTCCTGAGCCAAGACCAACGAATGAAGGGAAAGGATAGCAAACAGGAGGAGAATGGATTTCATGAGCTCAAAGGGTTTCGGCAGTGGAGAGGATGGCACGGGCAACTTCTGATTTGGGAAGTAAGGGTACTAGCACGACTTCCTGACTGGGTCTATAGAGATTTACCTGATTGGTGTCCACGCCAAATCCTGCACCGGGAGTTCGGAGAGAATTCAGCACAATCATATCCAGATTTTTGGCTTTCATTTTGGCGAGCGCATACTCTTCTTCCTGCTGAGTTTCTAGAGCAAATCCAATAAGTTTCTGAGTAGATTTTTTCCTTTTCCCCAATTCCAGTAAAATGTCTTTCGTTTTCTTCATCTGGATAGAGAACGCATCTTCCTGCTTTTTAATTTTCTCGTCAGCGACAATTTCCGGAGTATAATCCGCTACAGCGGCGGCCATAAAAACGAATTGCATAGAATCATACCATTCTAGACAGGCCTGATACATCTCTTCAGCAGATTCGACCCGAAGGAAGGTAATACCATCAGGAGGGGAAATATTCACGGGTCCGGAAATCAGGATTACTTCAGCACCCGCATTTCGTGCTTGTTCTGCCAAGGCAAATCCCATTTTTCCGGAGGAGAAGTTACTGAGGAATCTGACCGGGTCAATTTTTTCTCGGGTAGGGCCTGCGGTAATCATTATTTTTTTTCCGGACCAGAAGGGTGAAACGCCGAGTTTATCCTGAAGGATAGTAAGTAGTTCCTCAGGTTCCTTCATTCTGCCTTCGCCAATGAGTCCGGAAGCCAATTCCCCTGGATCGGTATCCAAGACGCTAATTCCTCGATTTCTGAGCGTTTGAATATTTTCCTGAACGGCTTTGTTTTTATACATTTCGAGGTCCATAGCCGGGGCGAGAAGCACAGGGCAACGGGCAGAGAGAAATACAGCATCGAGGGCATTTTCAGACCTACCGAGCGCCATTCTGGAGAGGGTATCCGCAGTGCAGGGGGCTATTAAAAAAATCTCCGCCCATTCAGCTAAATGAATATGCGGAGATTTCAATTCCATTCCTTCCTGGTCCTCCCACAAGTTGGAGAAAACGGGAAAATTGGTGAGTGTTCTAAAGGACAAAGGGCCGATGAATCGGGCAGCTGCGGGGGTCATAACCACACGCACTTCGGCACCAGCTTTTACTAAAAGCCTGACCAGATAAGCTGATTTATAGGCAGCAATGCTCCCACAAACGCCTATAAGAATCCGGCGGCCTTTCAGCATCACTTAAATATTAGTCAAGCTTAGGATCGCGGTAGTAAATTTTGTTGTGATGAAAAGCCTCAATGCTCTGCTGGGCAGGCTTAGGCTGGCGCTCATAGTAACGGGAAATTTCAATTTGCTCCCGGTTTTCAGTTATTTCTTCCAAATTATCACTAGCAGGAGCGAAATTCGCCAATTTAGCTGCTAATTCTTCTTTGATTTGAACAGATATTTGTTGTGCACGCTTGCCCATAATGGCTAATGATTTGTAAACATTTCCTGTTTCATGAATCATGTCTGCCTGGTTGACGGGCTGAATTCCTGGATTTTCCATATTGTTTTTACTTGATTGAATCTTTTTCTGTATTGGAAGCAATAATCGCTGTTGCTTCTAGTTTTTCAATGGCTTTATTTGCTTCAGTGTAATATTCTTCAGCCTCTCGAAGGAAAGTACTCGAAGGATATTTGTCTACAAATTTACGGTAATAAGAGATAGCTTCAAGATATCTTTTTTTCTGTTTTTCCTGAACGCTCTCTTTTGCATATAAAACGGATGCTTGAAACTGTCGGAAATAACATTCTTCCCGGTTTTTTGAATCTGGAAATTCCTCCAAAGTATGCTTGAAAGATTCAATTGCAGCTTTGTGATAGCCAATTTTCAGGTAAAGATTGGACTGTTCATAGGATTTTTTTGCCAGTTTTTCCCGCATTTCAGAAATGAGCAGATTGCAAGAATCTACCCTGTTGGATCCAGGATTGGCTTTGAGATAGAATTGTAGATTTTCGAGCGCTTTTCGGGTAGAGGCTTGGTCTAAGTACCAGGGGTCGGAATCTTTGTAAAAGCAATATCCATACATATATTGACCCATTTCCGCTTTGCTACTATTGGGGTATTGATTGGAGAAATCATTGAAATAGAATGCGGCGGTGAGGTAATCTTTTAAATAATATTTACACCAAGCATAAGAATACATAATATCCTCAGCTTTGGAGGTGCCTTTATAAAGGCTGAGGAGTTCTTCATACAGGAATACCGCTTTTTCGTAGTCTTTTTTCTCAAAAAGTAATTGAGCGGCTTTTTCTCTGTCTTCAATATTTTTACTGCGATATAGCTTCCCAACCTCACTGCAAGACCAGGTGAATCCAGTCAAAATTAGGAGGAGTATAACTATCGGGAAATTCTTGATTTGCATAAGCCTGTAAAATTAAGGAAAATACTCGGGATTGAGTCAGGAAAGCCAATACGAAAAGATGTCTTGAATTATTATGGAAATTTTCCCCTAACTTTGTTTTAACTCTTCCATGGGGGAGGAGGTAAAAAAATAGGTAACACCTTAATTCTGAATCACTTTGGATATCTTTAACAAAATTGATCGGAGCATGGGCGAGCTGGGCAAGTATGCCAGCCAGGGCCATGGATATTTCACATTCCCAAAATTGGAGGGTGAAATTCAACCTAGGATGCAATTCCGGGGTAAAGAAGTTTTATGTTGGTCACTCAATAATTATTTGGGCTTGGCCAACCATCCGGAAGTTCGGAAAGTGGATGCGGAAGCTGCTGCAGAATGGGGGCTTGGCTATCCAATGGGTTCGCGCATGCTGACCGGAAATAGTAATCTGCATGAGAAGTTTGAGGATGAAGCCTCTGAATTCATGGGTAAAGAAGATACTTACCTGTTGAATTTTGGGTATCAGGGTATGCTTTCCATCGTTCAAAGTCTTACTGATCGCCGGGATGTAATTGTGTACGACCAATTAGCGCATGCCTGTATTATAGATGGCATGATGCTCAGTTTGGCGAAAAGATTTGTGTATGCACACAATGACATGACCCAACTTGAAGATCGTCTTCAAAAAGCCAGTAAAATCGTTGAGAAAACGGGAGGGGGGATTTTAGTTATAACTGAAGGGGTATTTGGAATGAAGGGGGACTTAGGTCGCTTGGATTTGATTTGCCAGCTGAAGGAGAAATACAACTTCCGTTTGTTTGTAGATGATGCCCATGGTTTTGGGGTAATGGGTGCAGGCGGTCGTGGAACTCCAGAGCATTTTGGGGTAATGGATCAGGTTGATATTGTATTCAATACTTTTGCTAAATCAATGGCTATGATTGGCGCTTTCGTTTCGGGAGAAGCAAAAGTGATTAATTATTTGCGGTACAATATGCGGAGTCAGATTTATGCGAAGAGCATGCCGATGCCCTTAGTGGTAGGCGCGCTGAAGCGTTTGGAATTGCTTCGTTCACAGCCTCAGCTTCGCGAGAATCTTTGGAATATTGTCAACACCCTTCAAGCCGGATTGAGAAGTCGTGGTTTTGATATCGGGATTACACAATCTCCTGTTACGCCTGTTTATTTAAAAGGTGGTACCGAAGAAGCCGCTAAATTGATTATGGATTTGAGGGAAAATCACCGGATTTTCGTTTCTGTTGTAACCTATCCGGTGGTGGAAAGAGGGGAATTGATGTTGAGAATTATTCCTACTGCTACGCATAGCGCTGCAGATGTAGAAGTTACCCTGAATGCTTTTGAGGCTATTCGCGATAATATGCTAAAAGGGGTGTATTCTGGCACAGTAACTTCTGGTTCTTAATGAAATTTTATTCAATATTTGGTTGAGTTAGAAAAATCGTATAACTTGCTTTGATTATAAAGAGTACATTCTCAACCAGTTCAACATTTAATAAATAAAGGAGACTCACTATGGCACAAAATTCATTCGAGAAAATCCGGGAACATGTTATGTCTCTGGAAGATGACTTCAGCAAGTTTTATGATAAAAAAAACAAAGCTGCGGGCACCAGAATCCGTAAAGGAATGCAAGAATTAAAAGACCTTGCCCAGCAAATTCGTCTGGAAGTACAAAACATGAAGAATACGGAAGATTAAGGTTTCTTTCGATTCTTAACAGTCTTAAAAAGCCCTTGAAAAAGGGCTTTTTCTTTTTTTATGGTGCAATGCGAATTTCAATAGGGTTTGGATATAAAGTAGTAATCTGTGAAATTATTTATAGAGGAGATAAAACTATCAAATCAAAGAACATCAAGCGAGTTCTAAGTAAAGATGCATTTTTTATTCCTGTGTATTCTTTTTCTTGATCCTCTGTTGAAAATAGAAATTCAAATTGATTGCTTTTGTAAAAATTTATTGGGGTTGTCTCATTATATGAATCAACAACAATATATCTGCAGCCAGTTTTGTTGTTATTTTCTATAAACCAAGCCTTTATGAAGTCCAGTAATTCTTTGCCAATTCCTTTTTTCTTGTGTGCTTTATTAACACCTAAGCGACCAATTAAAACTGCTGGATAGCTTCTAAATTCTTTTTCTCTCGGAATTAGTTTGGTAACCTTCTTTTTTCGTCCGTTTGGAAGGAAGTTAACTTTAATGCTGTCGTTGGCAACCGTGAATGCACAAACAATCTCGGAAGGATTCGAATCGAGTGTAAAGCAATATGTTTTACCCAGAAACTCCTTGGAATAGTTGATTGAATCTTCTTTGAAAAAGGCATTTAAATCCGAATGCTCGCAATCAAATTCTTGGCACTCAGATAGTTTTTCTTCCGTTAGTGCACAAAAGGTACAATAATTCTCTAAGAATCCCAATTATAGTTTATCGATTCTTTGCGGCTTTTTGCAGAATAACATTTGCACTTTTAAGCTCTTCACTAAACTTAACAGTACCTCTCATTGAAGCATTGTTTTTTGCTTTTTTGATAAACGATTTTGCGGCTTTTGTTTTTAGAGTGGGAATACTTTTTATTGCAATGGCCATGACAAGTAGTTTTATGCAGAGTAAAATAAGTCGTAATTAAGATGAGTTGCAAGTTTTTATTTGTCTCATTCTAATTGTTTCTGTAACGAATGATTTAGAAAAGAGTTTCATGTTTTCAATATAATGACGATTAGTAAATTATATTTTAATTTTAGCTGATTTGTCAAATATTCATGGCTTAATGAAAACCCGAGGTTAGGGTTAGCTCAATTTCTTTTGAATTTGCTCCAATGCCAATCTTAACTCTGCTGATTCTTCTGCCAGAGGTAGTCTCACGGTATGTCCACAAATGCCTAATAAAGCCAAACTAGCCTTAATTCCCACCGGATTCCCTTCTTTAAAAAGCAATTGCATCCAGGGCAGAAGCTTTAAATATTGCTTTCTGGCTTCCGCAAAATTCCCTTCTCTACTTAGCTTAACAATAGAAGAAAATATTTTCGGATACCCATTGGCAGCAACGGATATACATCCTTCGTATCCCACGGCAATCTGAGGCAAAACCAATGTGTCATCACCCGATAAAACCCTGAATCCTTCACGTTTTCTCCGGATTATTTCTGCCCCTTGTTCGATATTTCCAGAAGCTTCTTTAATAGCAATGATATTAGAACATTCGTTTGCGAGGCGAATGACTGTTTCTGGAAGTAAATTTACCCCTGTACGACCCGGAACATTATACAACACTATGGGCAGGTTGCTGCTTTCAGATAAGGCTTTGTAATGTCTGTATAGTCCTTCTTGAGAAGGTTTGTTGTAGTACGGAGTTACCGAAAGAAAGCCATCCGGATGAAAATCTTCCTGGTATTTTTTCTGAAGCTTAAGAACTTTGGCAGTATCATTTCCCCCACACCCTACTAAAATAGGCAGGCGGGATTTATTTTCATCCTGTACGATACGCAACACTTTTTCCGACTCCTCTTCTGATAGGGTAACTGATTCTCCGGTAGTGCCTAGAGGTACCAGAAAATCTACTCCTCCGGAAATGACCGACTGCACTAAGGTTCTCAGTCCGGCTTCATCTACTGATAGGTCCTGTTGAAATGGGGTAATCAGGGCTACGCCTGTTCCAAGAAATTCTTTCATTTTTCTAACATGTTGAGGTAATTCTCAATCTGCTCCAGTAAGGCAGCAGTGGGCGAAGCTGGGTTCATCGCAATCATGAGGTCATAATATTTTTCCAAGCCATCCCGATAGAATCCTACGCGCATTCGGGCATTAGACAAACCGGTAAGAAAACGGCTGTGTAATTCATCAGAGGGGTCGAGGTCTATCAAAATATCTAAGTGATGTTTGTTGACTTTAGCTGTGGCAAAATGATTGGGGATTTTGAACCAGTTAAAATACTTCTGATTTAAGAATACCGAAAGTTTGATATCGCTGAATACCGAATCTGCTTTGTTTTTGGTATTGAGTTCTATGATATAGACTTGTTTCCCTTCTTTTTCGAGTCGGGTGACGAAATCGGTAATTTGTTTGGTATATCGAAGATTAAAGAAATTAACATGAATTAAAATGCCAATTTTTTTTGCTTGGTGCAAGGCCACAAAGTCATGCCTGGGGCGAACTTTTTGTGCCCTTTGGTTGTAAAAATATTTGGCTAGATTTTCTTTCTGCCGCTCGAACCAACTCATTGGCACAAAGATAAGAATACATCCTCGGATATTATGGGTACACCCAACTCTTCCGCTTTGGATTTTTTCGCCGGCCCCATGTCTTCCCCAGCTACCAGATAGTCTAATTTCTTGCTAATACCTGAGGCGATTTGTCCCCCATGACTGAGTGCCATGTCTTTTAACTCATCCCGGCTGAATTTTTCAAATTTTCCAGAAAAAAGGATAGACTTGCCAGCCAGTTTATCGGAGAGCACTATGGGAGTATCCGCTTCTGATAAAGATAGTTGCAGGCCGGCAGTGCGGATTTTCTCCAATATTCCCGATGTTTCCGGTGTTTCATGAAACCATTGCCAGATACTTTGAGCAATAATTTCCCCGACTTCTGGGGTAGAGATTAATTCTTCCAAGCTGGCCTTTTCCAATAATTCTAAGGACGTGAAAGCTCGGCTCAGTTTTTCTGCTACCGTACTGCCGACATGCCGAATTCCCAAGGCAAATAATACCCGGGCGTAAGGAACGGATTTGCTTTTTTCTATCCCTGCTAATAAATTATCGGCAGATTTTTCTCCAAATCTTTCCAGTTGAATGAGGTCTTCTTTTCGAAGGGAATAAATATCTCCATAATCAGAAATGAGCTCTTTTCTGACGAGCTGGTCAATCAGTTCTGTACCCAGACCTTCAATATTCATGGCCTTTCGATGGGCAAAATGTTCGATACGGCCTTTGATTTGCGGAGGACAGAACAGATGATTGGTGCAATAGTAATTGCTTTCTCCTTCCTTTCGAATCAAGAGGGTGCTACATTCAGGGCATAGCGGAGTGAAAGCAAATTTAGCAGCATTGGATTTTCTTTCGGAGAGGATTACCTCTGTAACTTTCGGAATAATTTCCCCTCCTTTTTCAATGCTAACGGTATCCTCTTCATGTAAATCCAGTCTTTCGATTTCATCCGCATTATAGAGTGAGGCGCGCTTTACAATTGTTCCTGCCAGCAAAACAGGCACTAGGTTGGCTACCGGAGTGACTGCACCTGTTCTCCCCACCTGGAAGGAAATACTCTGTATAGTGGTGAGGGCCTTTTCTGCTTGATATTTATAGGAAATTGCCCAGCGAGGATTTTTGGCCGTAAATCCCAGTTCATCCCTTAAGCTGATTTCATCAACTTTAATAACGATGCCATCTATGTCATAAGGAAGCTCACTTCGCTTAGTATCCCATTCCTGAATAAAAGAAAAAACTTCCTCCATCGATTGACAGAGGGTATTGGAAGAGCTGACGAAAAAGCCGGCATCTTTGAGCAAATCGAGTTGTTGAAAATCGGAATCTGGAAGAGCAAACGATTCGCTGTCTAAGTAATAAGCCACAAAGCGCAGAGGTCTTTTAGCTACCTCGGCAGAATCCTGCATTTTTAAGGTGCCTGCGGTGGAATTGCGTGGATTCATAAAAGGAGCTTCGCCTATATCCTCCCGTTCTGCATTGACTTTTCGAAAGTCTTCGATATACATGAATACCTCCCCACGAACTTCCACATTGGCATTTTTAAGTTTGCCATTAAGTTGAAGGGGGAGATTTCGGATGGTCCGAACATTGGGGGTAATCTCATCTCCCTGTTTACCATCTCCTCTAGTAACACCTGTTTTCAGGAGTCCATTTTCATAATGCAGGCTAAGCGCCACGCCGTCGAATTTTTGCTCTGCGAGATAGTGAAATTCTTTTCCCCCTAAGCCCTTTTGGATTTTTGCATCAAACTCGTTGAGTTCTTCGGGCGAATAAGTATTTCCTAGGGATAGTAGGGGTTTGCGGTGGGTGAATACGGGAAAAGATTTGGTTACTTGACCCCCTACTCTTAGCGTAGGAGAATCGAGCAATCGAAATTGAGGGAACTGAGCTTCTAAATCTTGGAGCTCTTTCAGTTTTTGGTCAAACTCAAAGTCAGAAATAACCGGCTGAGCAAGTACATAGTACTTGTAATTATGCTCCGCCAATTCCTCCGTTAGTTGGCGAATCTTGGATTCAGCCTGGGAAGTTCCTTCATCAAACAAATTCATACGCACAGAGTTTGAGGCAAAATTACGGAGGAATATTGGTTTACAATAAGCTTGGGTTTGCAGCAAGCTTAAACATTCAGCCAATCCAAGAATTTTCGCCCTACCGCATCTGCGGATACTTCTTCTTTCATTTTCCAAGAAATTCTGGCACGATCTGTTAGACTGCCCTGATCTAAGAGTTGATGAATGGCTTGGATGAGAGATTCCAAGTCAACAGGATTGGCCTCGATTTTAGCTTCCTCAGGGCCTAACTCCCAAGCGCCCATATTCGGGTTACCTACGACTGACAATCCACTGGCCCATGCCTCTAGGAGCACCACGCCTTGGCTTTCCTGAGTGCTATAGGAGACAAGTCCGGAAAGTTCGGATAAATATTCTGGTATTTGATTTTCTGTAAGGGTAGGGATAAACTCAATTTTTCCCGGATACAATCCCAAATTAATGGCTCTAAGTTTTAAGGCCTCTTTGGCGGGGCATTCTAATCCGGTGAATTCAAACAAAAAATCCTGTCTGTCTTTAAATACACGCGCTACTGCTTCCAGAATTTTATCGGCCTGCTTGAAAGGAGCAAAGTTTGAAATATGTGCCAACCGAACAGGGTTTTTCGCACTGGGTTTGCTTTGTTCATCCAAGAAAAACGCTTCGTCCACTACATTGGGAATGCAGTAGATGTTTTTTCCTAAGCCATGTTTTTTTAGCCCGGATGCCAATAAATTCGACACAGTGGCAGTGCCAGAGCAAAACCAGTTTACCGTATAGGCTTGCAACCGAATGAGGATTCCGGAATATCGGGGATCTTTGGGAAGAAATGCATTCCAATGTTCCAACCAGTATAAGGGAATCTGATGGCGGAGTTTTAGGAATACAGCCAACCATACTAAAGGTCCGGTTACATTCAGAACAATTTTGGTAGGACTTTGAATGCCTGCCTGTTTTTTTAATTTCCGCCAAGCTTGATAGCCAAAAAAGGGATACGCTAAAGCCCTAATAATTGGGCCAATGAGGGGAACTCCAACTGCTAATCTGGGATAGTATGCTTTGAGAGCTAGGTGTTGATACTCTTCTTCCCATTCAAATTCCATCTTTTTTACTGGTGCAGATTTGAGATACAGACTAACTACGGGATAAAAAGCAGCCAATGCCCGGGCATGTTTACGAATAAACAAACCCAACCAAGGATCTTCCCGATTGGGATACCAGGTATTCAGGAATAAAACGGGCGAAGTTTTCAATGGGATAAAATTAGGGAGATATCCCGGTATTGGAATTTGGAGTGGAGTTTTTTATTTATCCTTGAATACAGAAGGATGTTACCAGTTTGTATCTTCTTTCTGTATTTGAGAGAAAGCCAGGGTATCCAAAGGAATTTCTTTGAAATTTACGGGAAGGGCATATCGTTCTGCCGCCTGAATTCTTGCTCCATTATCGGGATGGGTGCTGAGCCAGGAGGGAACTTCAGCGCCTTCGCTTAATTTTTCTATGTTTCTAAAAAAATCTGCGTGCGCTTTAGGATGAATATGGGCATCCGCCATGAGTTGAAATCCCCAAGCATCGGCTTCTGATTCTTGTTCCCTGCTGAAATAAGAGCTAATGAGTTGTCGGGAAAGTTCATATCCCATGCGGGTATCTTGCCCAAGTAGAATAGAAAGTGTTAGAGAAATTCCTCCTTCAGCTAGCGTGCGGGTTACCACATGTTTTTTTTCGGCATGGCCTAATTCATGCGCCAATACAGCGGCAATTTGTTCGGGGGTTTGGGCTTCTTTCAGGAGCCCTTCAAAAATAACGATATGCCCGCCTGGTAAGGTAAGGGCATTGACTTGATTTTCCTTTACTAGGTGAAATTGATATTCGTAGGAAGGTTCTGGAATTGCTTGTAGCAAGCGAGTGGTAATGCTGTCCAAAGTAGTTTGGGCATTTTCATCCTCCCATGGTTCCCAGTTATCGAGAATATGGGGGACTAAATGTTCTTCCAGCATGCTTTCATACCGATCTCCCAAGGGACTGAGGTCAATGTTTTTGTAAAGGGTATAGCCAATCCAAGTTCCTAACCCGAGAAAGAGGATTAGAGCCAAGCAGCCGAGGCGGAGAATTTTTTCTGTAGTCATGAGGGCGATGCGAAAGTAAAATTACGGAAAGCCAAGGAATAATGGAGTGGGGGGGTGATCGTGTTTGTAAAATTAATTTTCGGCAGGATCCAATTAGGTTAAGCAGCTTTTTTCTTTTATCGGTTTAGGTATAGATCTAATCTAATCAGTTTGCGAATTTATCCTCTCTAAAAAAAAGCCGCACAGTCTCCTGCGCGGCTTCTATTAATTGAAAAGGAAAATCCTTATTTCTGTATCACTAATTTATCCTGCCAGATTGCCTTGTCCCCCTCTTCCAGTTTTAAAATATACACGCCATTATTCAAATGGGAAGTATTAAAACTGATTCGAGCAATTCCTTCTTTAAGCTGATTACGGACGATTTCTTTTACTAAACGACCTTCGATGTCATATAATTTAGCAGTATAAAAACCAGTTTCTGTTACCGGTAAATTATATTCAACCAAGACCTGTTCCGAGGCAGGATTGGGGAACATTTTAATTTCAGCTTTCTCTGCCACTTCCGGATTGTTTTTTACTCCCCACCAATTCGGTGCATAAATTTTGGCAATCCAAGTCCCTGGATCGCTGGAGGATTGTCCATAACTTCCGGCAGTAAATACCACATTGCCCTGAGGGAAGTATTTGGCTAAGCCGATGTAATCACCCCATCTTTCAGTGGTGGTAGTGCCATCTATACCTGTATTCATTACCCCATCACCTGCTTTGACCGTAACCAAATCACTGGGAGTAAAGGTAGAATCTACATAAAGTGCAGAAGTGCCCGGATTCACTGTATTACTCACATGCAACGCTGTAATGATAGAACTGTTGTCCGTGGGGCTATTGCCTACATAGGCAATAGAAGGAAAACCTAATAGTAAGGTGGAGCTCGAGATAATTTGACCTTGTACACTGGGCGTTCCTAACACATCATGAATAACTCCATGATACACTGAGGGCCGGGATACATTATTACCACTAGGCATTACGAATTGAATTTTGTCATTTTCATAGAATGCACATTGCACTCGGCAGTCATTGGTGTTTAAATTTCTGGCTGCAGTACCTGGTTGATCAGCACTAGCAGCTGTCCTGTATAAAGTGGTTGCTGTAACGGTACGGGTAGTCAATACTCCACCCGCTGCGATTGTATTGTCAATCATGTGGAGACGGATAGTGCCAGATGGAGCAGAGGGTCTGGAAATGGTGCTGACAAAGAACATTTGAGGACCGCGAGTGGTGTTGCCATAAATAACTGGGCAAGGGGAGAAATGACCTTGAGCAGTCTGAAAAGTACGGTAATCTAAAGTAGTATCACCTGCATACCCTTGATTTTTGTTTACCTGCCAGATGAGGGAGTATCTGGAACTTAGTGCATTGCTGAAGAGATTTCCCGTAATAAATAATTCTTCGTCAGTAAGACCTATCTGAGGATAGTCTGTCCAGTTTCCATCATTATTTGGATTACCTGTTATGATGTAAATATTGAAACCATCTCTGGGGTCATTTGTTTTAGAGAAAGCAATGGGTATTTTGGAGGTTGCATCGGTTGCACCCACTAGGTACACGACAATAAACCGATCTCTTTTTGGGTCATAAATTACCCGTGGGTCGTATTTGATGTCACTATTGGATCCAAGTGCACCCTGAAGAAAACTGGCTAACGAACGACTGTAAATGGAGGGGTTTGAAACATTGTTTGCATCCTGATACACCCGAATAGTTGTATTGGAAACGCTCATCACAATTCCCCCATTAGAGACGGCCACATGATTGTCATTCGGGATTGAATTCGAGTATTGATTTCCTAGCCAGTTATTATCAACTATCGGGGAAGTGGCTACGGCAGTTTTTTGATGGGGGATTTCTTCTTGAGTACTACTATAAAAGATTTTATCGGCTTCAGCTTTGATTCGACGAAATTCATCTGCATCGACATCAGCTCCAGGAGTATGTACGACAAAAATATTTTTGAGCATAGGATTCCAGTCTTCAAATTCTGGTTGGGAGCCAAAGCTTTGTAAGCCTAGAAATTCTGCTTTCATCACAGAACTACCTTTAATTACTTGGGCATTCTGAGCATTCACTGAGGAAAAACAAAGTACCCCGATTAGGAAAAGGGTAACATAAAGGGACTGGATTTTGGTCATATAAATTGAACTTAGAATATTCTTACTGAAAATTTGTTTGGAGGGTTAAATTACGATTTTTTACGAAAGCTATCTGCTTAGGTTGCAGTCGGATGATGTTTTTCTGATTTTTAATATTTACCTGATTAAGGCATTCAAAATTGAAAAACCGGAAATTTTCTTTGTCAATTGTATCTTCAGGAAGCATTCGTTTCTCTTCAGAAATGTTGTTTCCCTGAATTTTCTTCCCTATTTTGGCACTTGAAAAATTGTCTTTGTTTCATCATTCACTATATTTGTTCATCATTTATTTGCTCAAAATATGTCTTTATTAATCAAAAACGGACGGATTGTAACTGCATCTGAGGATCAGATTGCTGACTTATACATAGAGGGAGAAAAGATTGTAGCCATTGGAAAAAATCTCCCACACAAAGCGGATCGGGAGATTGATGCTACGGGGAAATTGGTCTTTCCGGGAGGTATAGATCCGCATGTACATTTGGATATGCCTTTTATGGGCACCTTTTCATCAGATAACTATGAAACTGGTACACGGGCAGCCTTATTTGGGGGCACAACTTCCGTGATTGATTTTATTTTGCAGACTCAGGGGAAATCTCTGCACCATGCACTAGAACAGTGGCAAGGTCGGTCTAACGGCAATGCGGTTGGGGATTATTCCTTTCATATGGCGGTGACTGATTTTAATGAAAATACCCGAAAGGAAATCCGGGAAATGGTAGAAGAGGAGGGAATTACTTCATTTAAAACCTTTATGGCCTATAAAGGAGCATTGATGATTGATGACAGTCAGATGGTAGGATTGATGCAAGAGGTGAAAAAGCACGGGGGCTTGGTTACGGTGCATGCCACGAATGGGGATATGATTGATTACCTTGTTGCAAAACATAAGTCAGAAGGGAAATTATCTCCCTTATATCATTATTTATCTCAGCCAGAAATTACAGAAGCAGAAGCTAGCGGACGATTCAGTGATTTAGCGCATTACACCGGCGTTCCAGCTTATATCGTGCACCTTACCTGTGAAGGGGCTTTGAATGCGGTGCGTCGTGCTGCCTTAAGAAATCAGAAAGTATTTGTTGAAACCTGCATTCAATATTTAACCTTAGATGCATCCTTATATGATAAGGGTTTTGAATCAGCTAAATGGGTGATGAGCCCTCCGCTGAGAGAAAAGAAGGATCAGACCGCTTTATGGGCAGGCTTAAATCAGGGAAATGTACAAGTTGTGGCTACGGATCATTGTCCTTTTAAATGGGAGCAGAAGAAATTAGGGGAAAACGATTTCTCGAAAATTCCGAATGGGCATCCCGCCATTGAGCATCGCATGGAATTATTATTTTCCGAAGGCGTGGTTAAAGGAAAAATCAGTCTGAATAAGTTTGTAGAGACTGCCTGTACCAATCCAGCAAAGATATTCGGGATGTATCCCTTCAAAGGTACCCTGGCTGTAGGTTCGGATGCAGATGTGGTGATTTTTGACCCTACAGAAAAACATACTCTGGGCGTAAATACTCATCACATGAATGTGGACTATTCTTCTTACGAAGGAATGGAACTCACAGGTAAAACCAAGACTGTTATCCTAAGAGGAACTGTAGCCATAGAGAATAATCAGTGCCTCATATCTAAAGGGTATGGCAAATTTATCCGGAGAAATAAAATTACCGGAATCATTTAACGATAAACCTAAATCAAAATATTATGCCAAGAATGATCAAATCCGGGTTGATTCAGATGAGTCTTCCCATGACAGAGGGAGAAGGAAGTGTTCAGGAAATTTGTACGGCCATGTTGAATAAGCATATTCCGTACATTGAAGAAGCAGGTAAGAAAGGGGTGCAGATTCTTTGCCTTCAGGAGATTTTTAATACTCCCTATTTTTGTCCGGGCCAAGATAAAGCTTGGTATGCTTCTGCGGAGTCAGTGCCAGGACCTACTACTGAAATTATGCAGGCCTTGGCTAAGAAATATGGCATGGTCATCATTGTGCCGATTTATGAAAGAGAATCTGCAGGTTTTTTGTATAATACTGCTGCTGTGATAGATGCAGACGGAACTTATCTGGGCAAGTATCGCAAAAATCATATCCCACATACTTCCGGTTTTTGGGAGAAGTTTTTCTTTCGTCCTGGAAACCTTGGATACCCTGTATTTCAGACGCAATTCGCCAAGGTTGGGGTATATATATGCTATGATCGCCATTTTCCAGATGGGGCTCGTTGCTTAGGTTTGAATGGTGCCGAGATAGTTTATAATCCTTCTGCCACCGTTGCTGGTTTGTCTCAATATTTATGGAAGTTAGAGCAACCTGCTCATGCTGCTGCCAATGGATATTTTATGGGGTGCATCAACCGAGTAGGAACTGAAAAACCTTGGAATTTGGGTAAGTTTTATGGCAATTCTTACTTTGTAGATCCAAGGGGCCAGATTTTTGCCTGTGCTTCTGAAGATAATGATGAATTGTTGATTGCGGATTTTGATTTGGATATGATTGAAGAAGTGCGCAATGTATGGCAGTTCTTCCGTGACCGTCGTCCGGATTCTTACGGACCTATTGTTCAGCCTTAATTTTTCTACAAGTAAAGGCCATACTTTGAAAGGCCATCGTTTTTAATTGTTGTATCAGATTTTCGTATGTCCATACAGAATAATCGTTTGAGCGAACCTGAGTATCGCTTGAATTTTGAGGATATTCATCCTCCCTTTGAAACTCGTGAAGGCGCTTTGGTTGAGGCCAATCGGTGCCTATTTTGCTATGATGCTCCTTGCACCAAATCTTGCCCTACCAGCATTGATGTGCCAACTTTCATTAAGCAAATCTCCTCTGGAAATTTTAAAGGCTCTGCCAAAACTATTTTTGATTCCAATATTTTGGGGGCTGGTTGCTCAAGGGTTTGCCCAGTAGAAAAATTATGTGAGGGTGCTTGTGTTTTTAACCTGTTGGAGGAAAAACCAATCTCGATTGCCCGTTTGCAACGCTATGCTACAGAGCCAGCCATTCAACAGAAATGGCCTTTATATCCTAGGAAACAATCCACGGGTAAAAAAGTTGCCGTTGTAGGTGCTGGACCAGCAGGCTTATCTGCTGCGCATGTATTGGCAAGAAATGGCGTCGATGTAACTATTTATGAAAAGGAAGCCAAAGGCGGAGGCTTGATGACTTATGGTGTTGCTGCCTATAAAGTAACGCCTGAGTTTTGTCAGGACGAAGTGGATTATATTCTATCGGTTGGAGGCATTGAAGTAAAGTACAATCAGGAGCTCGGTAAAAATATTCAGTTAGCTGATTTACAAAAACAGTATGATGCGGTATTCCTGGGAATTGGGGTAGGAATTGCCCGAGGATTAGAAATTCCAGGTGAGAATATGGCGGGTGTAGTAGATGCGATTTCTTACATTTATGATATTCGTACCAAACCATTTAATGAAATTCCGGTAGGGAATAAAGTAGTGGTTATTGGGTTGGGGATGACAGCCATAGACGCTGCTACACAGTCCAAAAGGCTGGGTGCAACCGAAGTAACTATCGTGTATCGTCGTACCGAAAATGAAAAACCCTGCACCGATGAAGAAGTGGATATTGCGAGATTAGATGGCTGTCAGTTTGTATGGCTTGCTGCACCCAAGGAAGTGATTGGCAAGGACGGAAAAGTAACTCATCTGGTCTGTTCCAAAATGAAGCTTGGGGAGCCTGATGCTTCCGGACGAAGAGCACCTGTTGATACCGGAGAAACAATTACCCTAGAAACCGATATGGTCATTAAAGCAGCAGGGCAAATTCCTTTTGAGAATTTAGTTGCCTCCAATGGCTTGCTTCATAAAAATGGGAAAGTCAGTATTGAGGCAGATGGCTCAACCAATCTGAAAGGGATTTTCGCAGGGGGCGATTGTGTGAATGGAGGTAAAGAAGTGGTGGATGCCGTACAAGCAGGGAAGGTTGGAGCAGGAAGTATTCTGAAATATTTAGGCGTTTAATTTTTGATTCTTTACCTATATGGCAAATATTCAATC
>JBEIHC010000047.1:0-20956 GCA_040381555.1 Bacteroidia bacterium | reverse complement strand
GCATTTAGATAATGCGGGTTGGTTCAAAGGATTAAGTGGACTAGTCGTCGGGCATTTTTCTCAAATGCGAGATAATCCAGTGCCCTTTGGTCGAACGGTCTATGAAATAATTGCAGATGCTGTCAGAGCTTATGATTTCCCTGTAGCTTGGCATTTTCCGGTAGGTCATGAAAAAAATAACTTTCCCCTCATTGTGGGAGGTAAGTATCGTATGACTGTTCAGGGCCACAACTGCCGTCTGGAGTCATTATTATCCTAAGTCCTGTCGAAAATTCCAATAATTAACTGACACTTTGTCATCGGCATGATACTTGAAGGTAGCCCGCCAAACAATAATTAGCACTATGATTTCTGAAAAAGGTAGCATATCCATCCATACGGAGAATATATTTCCCATCATTAAAAAGTTTCTCTACTCAGACCATGAGATTTTTTTGAGAGAGTTGGTTTCTAATGCTGTGGATGCCACACAAAAATTGAAATATTTATCCTCCAGAGGTGAATTTACGGGTGAGAGTGGGGAATTGAAAATTCAGATTCAGGTCAATCCTGAAAATAAAACCTTGCATCTGATAGATAGAGGAATCGGGATGACGGGCGAGGAAGTAAAAAAATATATTAATCAGATAGCTTTCTCCGGGGCTACCGAATTTTTACATAAATATCAAGAGAAGCCAGAAAGTGGGCAGCTAATCGGAAATTTCGGATTGGGTTTTTATTCCGCTTTTATGGTTGCCTCGAAAGTCGAAATCAAAACCCTTTCCTGGCAAGAGGGGGCCGAGGCCGTTCGCTGGGAATGTGATGGTTCCACAGAATTTACCTTAGAGGCCTGCGATAAAACGGATAGAGGAACAGAAATTATTCTGTATTTAAATACGGATGCTGAAGAGTTTTTAGAAACGAGCAGAATTCAAAGTATTCTGGATAAATACTGCCGTTTCATGCCCGTTGAAATTGAGTTTGACGGAAAGGTAGTGAATAATACGCGTCCCTTATGGATGCGTAAACCAGCGGAAATTACAGCTGAAGAATATGAGAAGTTCTATGAGGAATTATTTCCCTACCAGCCTAAGCCCTTGTTCTGGATTCATCTCAATGTAGATTATCCTTTTAACCTGACAGGGATACTGTATTTCCCAAAATATCGTCCAGAAATAGATCCTGGAAAAAGTCGGATTCAACTGTACTCCCGTCAGGTATTTATTACCGATGCCGTGAAAGAAGTAGTGCCCGATTATCTGATGCTGCTCGAGGGGGTCTTGGACTCTCCGGATATTCCGTTAAATGTATCCCGTAGCTTCTTACAGGCAGATCAGAATGTTAAGAAAATCAATGCTCATATTTCCAAAAAAGTAGCGGATAAACTTTCTGAAATTTTCAGGGAGAATCGGGAGGATTTTATCTCCAAGTGGGAAGATATTCAAATGTTTGTGAAGTACGGGATGCTGAGTGATGAGAAGTTCTTGGAAAAAGCCAAAGAGTTTTGCTTGCTACAAACCACAGAAGGAAATCTCCATACGATTGAAGAGTATAAAGAACTCATTAAAGAAAATCAAACGGACAAAGATGGCAAACTCGTTTTAATTTATAGCAATAATCCGGAGGTGCAGCACACTTACATAAAAGGAGCAAAGGATAGAGGATATTCTGTACTGAAAATGGGCGGAATGATAGACTCCCATTTTACTGGTTTATTGGAAAGAACGCTGGAAAATGCGAGCCTGGTTTCGGTTGATTCCGGAAGTCTGGATAGCCTGGTAGATAAAGGCGAAGAAAGAACTGCTTTGATTTCAGAAACGGAAGCTGGCGATTTGAAAAAAGAATTTGAGGAAGTGCTCAAAAACGCCGGTAACTATACAGTAGAAACAAAAGCCTTGGGAGAGCAGGAGCCACCCTTATTACTTACCCAACCCGAATTTATGCGTCGCATGCGAGACATGGCTGCAATGGGACAAATGAGCATGATGGGCAATTTCCCGGAAACCTGGAATGCCGTTCTAAACACAGCCCATCCGTCAATCGCGGGCATTGCAAGAGAAACGGAAATAGAACGCAAGCAGGAGAAAGTAGCACAGATTACCGATTTGGCCTTATTGGCTGCCGGCAAACTGAGTGGCGAAAGATTGGCTGTGTTTGTGCAGCGCAGTTTGTCGCTGATGTAAGGAAACCATTTTATGCCGGGATTAATATAGTCAGGTTGAATCCAGGGTAGATTTCTGCTCAGAATCATCTCACACTTGCAGGTTTTCTTAAGCACATAATTGCTTTTAAATTGGTACAGATAGGGGAATCAATTGGTGAATCTGTACTGCGTTTTCCTGCCTTCTGAACACAACTTGAACAGAAATGCCAATCTGTCAAAGGAATAATTGTTTGAATGGAGAAGTGCTGACAAGGGCATATAATGGCCTATAGCACTATATTTCAAACACTTGTGCAAATCCAGTTTTGAATCTTATTAGACCGTATTGCATCAGAAATATCATTTGAAACTTTTACTGTGCAAATTGAATCAATTATTTAGATTTTCTCAGTTGGCTTTCAATTCCCCTGAGATTAATATGATTCTAGAATAACTTAGCCTCCCTAAAATCCGTACATATTTTATATATTTGTACGGATAAAATACAACCTAATGGAAACGAAATTGACAATAAAGTTGGATGGTGACATTATAGAAAATGCGAAAATTTATGCAAAAAAAAGAAAGACCAGTCTCTCTAAGTTGATCGAATCCTATCTTTCTTTGCTCACAACTACTAATGATAATACAGAAATTACCCCACTAGTTAAAAGTCTCTCTGGTGTAATTACATTACCTGAGGATTTCGATTATAAAAAGGAATATAAAAATCATATCCTAAACAAATACTCAAAAAAAGATGAATAACATTTTTGTTGATACGGATGTGTGCATAGACTTACTTTCGGGTAGAAAGCCATTTAATGCCGCTGCAGAAATTTTATTTTCTAAAGCTGATTCCGGAGTAATTAATATTCATGTTTCATCTCTTTCATTTGCCAATATAGATTATGTATTGCGATCACAATACTCTACAGGTCATTCAAGACAAATCATTTCAAAATTCAAAACTATAGTAACTGTTTTACCTGTAGATAGTAAAACAATAAATCTGGCTTTAGCTTCAGGATTTAATGACTTTGAAGATGCCGTACAATACTTTTGTGCAATGGAGTTCAACCTAACTACATTTGTTACTCGAAATATCAAAGATTATAAAAAAGCAACCATAAGAGTAGTTAGCCCTGAAACTTTTTTATCCAGTATGGCATAAATTTTAACACCAAACCTTTAGAGCAAAAGAATTAATAATAAAATTTAATTCAATTGTTACGGATTCAACTTCCCTTTAAATTCTTTTCGATAATCTTCCCAAGTTTTGCTTAGGTAGGAATTGGTGTGGAAGAAAGAGAGAACCGGTTCCAAATTCTTCGCTGAGAAGTAGTAGGGAACAGCAGTGATCAATTTGCCATCGGGTTCCATTAATACCATACTAGGCATGATGATTTGATTTTGGGTAATGGCCAATGCCAGCTGATGAAAGTAATTGGTTTGCTCTTTGCCATTGACAAAGTTTTGACCTTGGAAGGCAATTGTGTCCATTGAGTTGACATCCAGTTTCACAGGTTGGAAAGAATCTTTGAGGATGCTGGTAATTTCTTTATTGCCAAATGTAGCCCGATCCATTAGTTTGCAGCTATTGCACCATTGGGCAGTTAGGAAAACGAGTACCTTTTTATCTTCTTTTTTTGGGGCATTCATTACTTCTGAAAAGTTCTTCCATTTCAGGGTAGAATCAGGGGTGAAGGTCGTATCGTAAAATGCTTTATTATAGGTGTCGACAAAGCTTTCAATATTTTCGGTTTTGTAGAGGTTCTCGACAAAATAAACGAGGAAAGGTTCGATTTTCTGGGCATCTAAATATCCTGGAACGGGCACTTCAATTTGCAAGTCACTGGTAACAAAAACAGTGGTAGGGTAGGACAAGCTTCCATTGAGCATTTTCATGGCAAATTCATGGGGGCTGCGGTTTCCGGTACCTTTGTTGAAATATTTCGTGTCTTTATAAATGGTGGAGTCGGGTCCCTCGGCATCGAATTTCACCGGATAAAAATAAGTGTTGATGTATTGAGCAATTCCGGGGTTCCCATAGGTGTTTTTATCCATCACCTTACACCATCCGCACCAATCAGTATAAAAGTCAATCAGTAGGGGTTTGGGAACTTCCTTGTTTTTCTTTTGAGCTTCTTCCAGCGTCATCCATTTAACTTCCGCCCCTTCTTGGGCAAATGCAGAATTGGAAACTACGAGGCCTAGCAGACAAATAAAGAATACGATAGATTTCATGATTCGAATTTAACGATAATCAGTCAAATTCAGATATGTTTCCTTCTAAAAAATGGCTGTATAAGGTTGAAAATTTGTTTGGGTGGGAAATTGTAGCCTGTATGTAGGGTTTCCTCCGAAAGGTAGACCTCGGTTTAGGGTAAACCTCAGTTTAGGGTAAACTTCAGTTTAGGGTAAACTTCGGTTTAGGGTAAACCTCAGTTTAGGGTAAACCTCGGTTTAGGGTAAACCGAAGATTTGCGATTCTATTGCTACTGTGCGAGTTTTGTAGAAACTAATTTCCCCTTTCACATGAAAACCTTCCTGACCATTGCGCTCCTGATTATTTCCAATACCTTCATGACCTTTGCCTGGTATGGTCATCTGCGGTTTCGAGAGATAAAATGGCTGGAGGCTTTGGGCTTGTTTGGCATTATTTTGATCAGCTGGGGAATAGCCTTTTTTGAGTATGTGTTTCAGGTTCCGGCTAATCGAATGGGTTTCCAAGAAAATGGAGGACCATTCAGTTTAGTGCAACTCAAGGTAATTCAAGAAGTCATTACCCTGAGTGTGTTTGTGATTTTTTCTTTAATTTTCTTTAAGAATGAGGCGTTTCGATGGAATCATGCCTTGGCATTTTTACTGCTCATTCTGGCGGTATATCTGGTATTTAGGAAATAGTTAATTCCTTGTGATGACCAGACTTTTAGTAGTCCGTTTGAAACCATCTGATAATTCAATCCAATACATTCCTGCGGGTAGTTCTGTAGTAGAGAGCGTTGCTGATGCTGAGTACATTCTTTCTGTGAGCAGAAGTTGACCTGTTAGTGAATAAACCTGAATTATAGCTGGGGAAAATTCATTCAATGAAATATTTACTTCGTTTCGGGCAGGATTTGGGTAGAGGGAGAATGAGATTTTTTCATTGTCTGTATTTAACGAGGCTGGTAAGGAGGGGTCAATATTAAGGGTGCAAGATTGAGTCTGCAAAGGAATTCTGGTCATATTTTCGGTGATAGCATAAACTCCAGAAAAAGTAAGGGGTAGGGCAGTCAGAACACTGGGTGAACCTGTGGTGAGTTGAAAGGAGGCGATTTTGCCATATCCGGTTGTGTCCTGCTGATTAATTTTACTTAGTACGAAATCAGAAAAGCCAGAACCAGAATGGGCATGGAAAATACTCAGAGCCGTTTGGTTAGAAGTACCCAACCATGAGCCATTGAAGTCACCTTGCGCAGATCCTGAGATGATAAGATTCTCAGGATAATTGAGTTGAAATCCTATTCCATAAAGGTTTTGAATTGGATTCGTACTTGTGCCAATTTGTATATCAAAGTTAACCACATTTCCTGGGCCAATATTGGTTACAGAAGGTATAATTTGTAAAAGGGGTAAGGCTGCTGTTTTAGTGTGGTGTTCTGATTCTGAGCTGACAGGCTTGAAAGGATGTATGCTATTGTAGTTTTGAATAATAGCCTGTACATCACTCCATCCTACAGTTCCGTTACCATCGCAATCGCTGTGTTTGTAATCTACCCCTAGAGGAAACTGAGTTCCCCAATCAGTAGAGGCTGTTGCTGCCCAAGTATAGCCCATGGTAGTTCTGGCTGTTCCAGTGGTTCCAAATGCAATTCCCAAACTCAGTCCATCTACATAGTTACAGGCTAGGTCATAATCACAGTCGCCAGGCCAGACATTAGGCGTAAGCGCTCCCAGGCAGGATACATCTAAATAGGTATAACCATAATGACCTCCAAAAGCACAATCTGCATTGACAAATTCTACATAAACGGTCTGTCCGACATAAGGGGTTAAATCTACCGTGATGGTGCTCCATCTTCTGTATTTATTTCCATTAGTAGATGGGATGAAGGGTACATTTTGTTGACCTGCGTATATGGTATCTCCCAAAAGAAAATTTCCATTGATATCATAAAAGTTGACCATGAAAAATGGCTGAGCATCCCAATTATGTCCTGGATCATTTTGAACACAAGCATACTGATAGGTATAAAGGGCATTTCCAGAATTTACAGGATATTGATGACCCAGTCTTTCCATTTCCATTCCCACCTGAGAATTTCCCAAACGAACACTCACGGTTCCTCCACCTGGTGCGAGCGAAGTCATATAGCTGTCGTAGGTAAGGGTAACCGGGTCAATACAATTGGTGTCAATATAATTTTGAGTGATGAGAGTGTGTCTGGCCAAGGCATCCGAAATAGAGGCATCTAGACCATTGGACACAAGACCATTTGTATAGGATAAAGTGGTCAAAAGCCCGGAATTACTTCCGGTTGAACCAGTCCAATTTACAAAAGTACTGTCTTCGAAATCCCTGTTATTGCAGTTCGTTTGGGCGTTCACCCAAGCGAAGGTACTTAGTATAATGCCGAAAAATACACCTACCTTTTTCATATAGTCTTGGTTTATATATTAAATTGTAATATGAAATTAACTCAAAATTATTTGCGGTCACTTGATTTTCTGTGAATGGACAAATTTCAGGGTTCAATGGGATGGGCTTAATACTCAGATTCATCTTTTTTTGGGTGCAAGAAGTTTTTTTCGGCTACCACAAAATAGACGAAGTATTGGTATACTCAATTCTTAAGGATATCCATAAATGGGAACCATATCAATAAGGATAAAAGTCTTACACTGTACTCTGTTGAGTCACTTAGGTGTCAACCCCAGTTGGGTGTCAACTTAAAATCTGTTTTTCCGGGGAATTCCCTATTTAGAAATTATAAAAGCTTTCGAATTCGACTACTTATCATTCTGTTTGTATAAGTTTTGGATCAAGGAAAGAGCTTTTGTGATTGAGTCAAAATCTGCTTACGGAAAAACAAAACCCCTCTAATGTTCTTACCTTTGTTGAAATAAAAATCCATGACAACAACTTACTTTTCCAATATCAACTGTGCGGCTTGTGTTGCCAAGGTTACCCCGGCTTTGGATGAATTGGTGGGAGTAGATAAATGGGAGGTGGACACTTCTGCCCGAAATAAAGTGCTTACTCTAGAAACTGAAGAACCTATTTCTCTGGATTTGCTTAATGAAAAATTAGCAAATTTGGGATATAAAGTCAGGCCTGCATCCGAATAAAACATAGCATGACTCCAAACCATACGCCTATATCTCCTTATGAAGAAGTAGATTTTCACTCTTGGCCTCGCGCCGAAATATTCCATTTTTTTCGGGAGTATGAGGATCCGTTTTTTCATGTTACGGTTCCTGTTTCTGTCAAAGACTTGAAAAATCAAGCAGGGAAAGGGGAGGGTATATTTTTCCTCAGTTATCTTCATGCAGCTCTTCGGGCTTTAAATGAAACGCCGGCATTGAAACTTCGATTTCATCGAGAGGGAGCAGCACGATATGAAACTATCCACGCCGGCTGCACGGTGTTGAGAGCAGATCAGACTTTCGGATTTGTGTTTTTCCCCTGGGAGCAGGATAGGGAGCAATTTATTCAGGCCGGATTGGAATATCTTAAAGAGGGCAAACAATCCAAAGGACTTACTCCTTTTGACGAGCGTCCTGATGTAGCCTTTTTTTCGGTTTTACCCTGGATATCTTTTACCAGTTTTAAAAATGCCCATCGCCAAAGTAGGAACGATGGTTTCCCCAGAATTGTATTTGGCAAAGCCTGGCAACAAGGAGATGATTGGATGTTGCCCGTAGCCATAGAAGTACACCACGCCCTTGTAGATGGAGTGGATGTTGGAACCTTCTATCAGAAACTGGAATCTATTTTTTCGCTGGACAGGTAGATAGCCCTACCAGAGTATATAAGGGGCAGAAACTAATTAGAGAGGTGAGGGTGAAAATTGCTGCAAAAGCAATTAAAACAATTCCCAATGTCCCTTCTGTAATTCCACCGAAATACAGAGCTAAAAATACGACAGACAATAATATTCTCAGTATTCTATCTGCATTTCCCATATTCTTTTTCATAAATTCTTTATTTAATTATAATGGAGTTTATTGATGAAATCAGTTTTTTCGTCTCGATTTCTAATCAAAGATAGGATTATCTCTAAGAGTAAAAAGTGATATTTGTCACTTAGTTTACAAATAAATCAGGGTTTAGCGAAATGAGCTTAAATCAATACCTAAATCTTGTGCAATAGCCAATATTAATTCTTGACGAAATGCTCCTCTGAGACCTGAAATTTTACTTTTTCCTCTCACAATATCACTGCTTACGCCTTCTCCTAAAATAAATCTCCCAGCATTTTCCCCGAATTTATTCATTAATTCCTGCTGTATGGGTTTTAAAAATTTTTCTTTTAAAGAAATAATCTGTTGTTTATCCCAGTATCCCAGTTCTATTGCCTCATCTGGATCTCTTTTGGGTCGAGTTCGAACTTTGGGAATATTTCTCTCATTGGCAATACGAATGGCTTTGGCATATTCCGATTGAATCATTCGTTGAATTTTCTCATTTCGTACCCCGAAGTAAATGCCTTTCATTTGACACCATTCCGTTAGGTCGATTTTTCTATCTGCAATTTCCCGAATGATGGGATTACTAATTACATGCGCTGGGGGTAAATTAAATGCCACACCCATCCGGTCTCTAAATTTTAATAATTCATTCAGGATAAATTGATCGTAATCGGTTAGAGATGCTTTATCCGATTTGGTTAATAAATTTTCTTTATCCGGTGGGGCATATCTCACTTGGGCTAAATAATCCATTTCCTCTTGCATATAGGGTACAAGAGGGGTTTCAGTAAGTTTAGGGAATAAATAATCTTTTAATTGAAACAACCATACTACATCTAAGGCGGCATATTCAATTTGTTCCCGGCTTAAGGGACGATTATGCCAATTACTGGTTTGGTGCCTTTTGTCGAGAGTGGTATTAAAGAGCAAAGCCAATAAATTAGCTAAGGAGGGATTTTCATAATTTAATAAACGGGCGCAGAAATCTGTATCAAATACTGATTTAGGGAAACAGGACAAAGAGTGCAACAATCTGAGATCTTCCCCAGGAGTATGCATTATTTTAACAATGGCAGGATTTTCAAATAATTCAAATAATTCCTTCAGTTCTGTTAATTTAATTGGGTCAATAATATAGCAAACTTCCCGGGTTGATACCTGAATTAAGCATAAGGTAAAACCATAATGAAATCGATTATTGTCAAATTCCAAGTCAACTGCAATTTCCTTTTTAGAGGATAAATCCACTACTGCCTTTTCTAACTGAAGCTCAGTATCAACAAAGATTATAGGAGGCATTTTGAAATCCTCATTCATAAAAAAAACAATTAAGCATGCTTCAACTGATATATTTTTCTTACACTTCGACTTACCCAGCTTCTTGGGAAAGTTCTTGTCATGAGGGGAATCAATTTATTTGCGAACCCATGCACGGAAATGGACTTTCGCCCCATCATACTTTTGTAGCCCAAGGCCGCCACTTCTTTTGAATTCGGTAAGGGTGCTTGATTGAATAGCCAGGCGTTTTGCATATTCGCCTTTTCTTGAAATCCACTTTGGGTAGGGCCAGGGCAAAGGGTAGATAGGGAAACACCTGTGCCGCGTAATTCTTCTCTCAATGACTCTCCAAAATTCAGCACAAAAGCTTTTGTTGCATGATATACTGCCATTCCTGGACCTGGAATAAACGAGGCAGTCGAACCGATATTTAACATATAGCCTTTTTTGCGACGAATCATTTCTGGTAAGAAATACCAAGTTAATTCGGTTAAGGCAACCATATTTAACTGAATCATTTCTTGAAGCTTTTTTAAATTCGATTCAGCAAAATCTGTCATGTCTCCAAAACCTGCATTATTTACTAGAATTTCTGGATAAATATTGTTGGATTTTGTCCAATTAAATAATTCTTTTGCTGCATCGATTTTACTTAAATCAGCAGGATACACCCAGATGTTTCGATTGTGTGGTTTTAATTCTTCTGCTAGTTTATGTAATTCTTCTTCTCTGCGGGCAACCAGAATTAAGTCATGACCTTTGGATGCCATAATCTTTGCCAGTTCCAAGCCAATTCCGGATGAAGCTCCGGTAATAATTGCAACAGAAGTATTCATAGGTACAAATGATTACATATAAAATGCAAAAGTTTAGTCTCCAGATCCAGTTAAAATGGGGAATCTAAATCCGCTTCGTGGGTCTAAATTATAGGAATCTAACTGAAAAGAGGGGGCTATTCGTTCCCTTTTCCATTGATTTCTTTTAAATAGAGTAAAATATCTATGGACAAATAAGGCAACATCCGAATTAGGGAATTTTTCTTGAGCCAGTTCGCGAATTTCGACTTTTGATTTTCCTTGTCCCACGAATAGCGATTCAATATAATTCAATATTTCATAGGGCATTAAATCTTTTTCATCCGTTTGGTTTTCTGATTCAGGTTTTAACTCCGCTGAAGGAGTTAAATTATTGACATATTTTAATTCGGGAATTTCGAGATGTACTTCTGCCCATTTTAACCAATGTCTAATAAATACTTTATCGATTCCTGCAAGCGGGGCAAGGCCTCCACTGCTATCCCCATCCATCGTTACATATCCTACAGAAGACTCGCTTCTATTGGAAGTGGTAAGTAATAAAGCATTTTTAACATTTGCCATCATCCAAAGGGCAGGGACTCTTACTCGCGCTTGAATGTTTTGCAAAGCGAGATTATCATGATCCCAATTAAGACTTCTACTGATAGAGGATTCAACCAAATGGGTGTAAGCCTGAGTCAGGGCATTAACATCCCAGATATGGAATTCAGCACCCAGACCTTTTGCTAAAGTTTCAGCACTTTCCAGGGTGTCGAGGCTATTATTTTCAGTACTTTGATAAATGCAAGTCAGCAGCTGCTCTTCTAAGGGAACTTCACTATTGAGGGTCATGTATTTCAAGCGATTCAATAGGCCTTCCATTCCAAGTTCATCCAGTGCATACCAGATACATGAGGCTGCCAACACGGCACATGTCGAAGAATCTGCTCCACCTGAAAGGGATAGTACAAAACCTTTGCTTTTTGTTTTCCATAGGTAATCAAATAATCCTAAGGAAACTGATTTGCAGAATTCTATTTCACGGGTTTCCGCAACAGGCACAGCTGCAGGATTGGATTCTAAGCGAATGCTGTGTTCAATCTGAAATGAACTTTGATGAATAACAGAGCAAGTATTAGAGGAATTGGTAGGAGTATGAAAATTTCGAATTCGTTGGAATCTATTTTTTTGTATGTCTACATCTGCGCACTGAATTCCTACAAGTGAAAATGAAAAGCGCTGATTGCGGGCGACTAATTCTCCTGATGTTGCAATAAGAATTTCGCCATCATAAATAATTCTACCCGCTTCATTTCCGAGTAAGTTAGTATAAACATATACGGTTTCCAATGCCCGTGAGGCGTCGCAAACCAATTGTTGGCGGCGATGTGTTTTGTTTAAAGAAAAATCCGATGCACTGGGATTGAGAATTATATCTACTCCCTGCTTGTAATATTCAATACCGGGTCTGTCAGCGGCCCAAGCATCTTCACAAATTTCAATTCCGATTCGAATGCCCCCTGTTTCGTAAATTTGTGTTCCAATTGGGTATTTGTTTCCATGAACTGAAACCATTGCCTGTTTTCCTTCTGGCCAAGGTTTGAACCAGCGCGGCTCGTAGTAAATACCGCTACCGGGTAATTTGGATTTTGGGGTAAAACCCAACAATTCTCCATTTGCAATTAAGGCAGCCACATTATAAAGATTACCTTCAAAAACTAGGGGTAATCCTACACAAACAATTATTCCGTTGGTTTCAGGAATGAGGCTTAATAAGGAATCAATTGAGTGCTCTTGCACCTCGGGGTGGGCGAAGGCATCTTCACATCCGTATCCACTGAGGCATAACTCAGGGAAGCAAATGAGTTGAGCCTTTTCCTCTCTGCCCAAATCCAACCCAGTACGAATATTCTCAAGGTTTCCCGAGAAATCTAAGGGTGTTTGATTCAAACATATTCCAGAAACCCGTATCGTGTTCATGACATTTTTTCTTAAGACAAAGGTACATTGGTAAAATGAATTTGGGCAGAAGTGAATCTATCTGGATTTTACCTGAATTTCACGCACTATTTCCTGTCCTAAGTATTCATGGATTTTTTCTTTAATCTTGGTGCGGTGCATGAGAACCTCCTGAGTCCAGGCTGAATTTTCCATTTTTAGGTAAAGTATTCCATTCTGATACTCAATTTCATCTGTATGCGCAGCAATAACGGCACCGGCTATTTCAGCCCAATTTTGAATGGCTCTCTGTATATGATACTCATTTAGAATACCAGCATCTCGTAGGAAGTATTCCACTGCTTCGGTAATTTCATATTGATTCTTACGCTTGGCCATTAGCTGACTTTACCCTGTTCTACACTGTAATATTGAATTTCTGGAAAGGCATACCCATCCAAAATTGTTTGCAATCTTTCCCGGGAAGTATCTGTGATGAAAACCTGGGCACCTTCAAAAGATTTTAACAAACCAGCGAGAGCATCCACCCTATGAGCATCGAGTTTGTCAAATAAATCATCCAGCAATAAAATTGGCCAAGTATTTTTTTTCTCCTTTAGATAGACAAAGTTCGCAAGTTTCAGGGCCATTACGAAACTTTTTTGTTGCCCTTGAGAACCTTTATCGCGGATTAATTCTCCATTGAGTAATAATTTTAGTTCATCCCGCTGACACCCAAAGCTGGTTCTTCCAGAATACCTGTCTTTATCTAACGAGGTTTCGAGTGCTTCCAGCCATTTTTCCTTAGAGTTGGGGTTCAGTTGGGTTTCATAAAAGATATCCGGCACTTCTTTTTGTCCAGATAGAGTAGCATATAATTCTCTGAAAATGGGTAGAAACTGATTGAGATAATCTAAGCGTCCTCTGAGTATTTTGATCCCTTCTGGAATCATAATGGCTTCCCAGATGTGTAGTTGTTCCCGGTCCCAGGATCCATTGCGCTGGAAATGTTGTAAGGCCGCGTTGCGTTGGCTCAGGGCATGATCATACCGAACGAGGGATTGTAAATAATCAGAATCGAACTGAGAAATTTGAGCGTCCAGATATTTTCTTCGAAAAGCAGCGGCTTCTCGAATCAGATCTGTGTCGGTAGGAAGCAGAGCGACCACAGGAATTCTGCCGATATGTAATGCCAGTTTGTCCACTGGAACCATATCATGGAATACTTTTTTTCCGCGCCCTTCCATGAAAGTCACCTTAATCCATTCCTGCGTGTCAGTCATACCCTCAAGAATGAAAAAATTCTCCCCTGTTCGGAGAGCATATTTATCTCCTGCAGAAACGAAGCCACGGGTCATACATAGGTAGTGAATTGCCTCCAAAATGGAGGTTTTTCCGCTGCCATTGGGGCCCGTAAACACATTCAAACCAGGCACTAAATCCATCTTTAAAGAAGAATAATTCCTGAATTGACTTACTATCAGATTGTTAAAGTTCACCCCTTCGAAAAATTGCAATTTTTGACTTACCTTTGAATTCGAAATTAAACGGTAATAATGGCAAATAAAACTGCAACGAAATCTAAATCTGCTTACAGCAAGGAATTATGCCTGCATTGGTACGAAGAAATGCTGCTACAGCGCAAGTTTGAGGAGAAATGCAAACAATTGTACGGACAGCAGAAAATAAATGGATTTTTGCACCTGTATATTGGACAAGAGGCTATTTCTTCAGGAATGGAAAGTGCCCTTCGGAAAGATGATTATGTAATCACCGCCTATCGGGACCATGGCAATGCGATTGTTCGAGGGATTCATCCGAATGAAGTCATGGCTGAATTGTATGGAAAAAACACCGGTTGCTCCAGAGGCAAAGGAGGTTCCATGCACATGTTCTCCAAAGAACATAATTTTTTAGGCGGTCATGGTATAGTCGGGGGGCAAATACCCTTGGGTGCAGGGGTTGGCTTTGCAATCAAGTACAGAGGGGAAGATAAAGTATGTGTTGCCATGATGGGCGATGGAGCCGTCAGACAAGGAGCTTTGCATGAGGCTTTCAATCTGGCCATGACCTGGAAACTACCGGTGCTCTTCGTCTGTGAGAACAACATGTACGCAATGGGCACTTCAGTAGAAAGAACTTCCAATGTGACGGACATTTATAAATTGGGGTCTGCTTACGATATGCCCTCCAAGCAGGTTGATGGAATGAATATTATGACTGTCTATGAGGAAACGAAAGCAGCTCTTGAGCATATTCGTTCCGGAAAAGGTCCAGTATTTTTGGAGATTAAAACCTATCGTTATCAAGGGCATTCTATTTCTGACCCAGGAAAATATCGTACCAAAGAAGAAGTAGATGAGTTCAAAGAAAAGGATCCAATCTTGATTTTGAAATCTTATATGATGGAAAATGAATTAGCTGAGGATGCTGTGTTAGATGCAATTGATGAAAAGATAAAAGGGATAGTGCAGGAGGCTGTTGATTTTGCCGAAAATTCTCCTTTCCCTGCACCTCATGAGTTGTATGAAGATGTATATGTGGAGAATGATTATCCATTTATCAAGGACTAATTATTAGTCAATAAAAAATAAAAAAGGTCGGACATTCCGACCTTTTTTATTTTGGTTTGCATCTAACGGGGGGGGCGGGGGAGAACAACCTTGTTGGGTGTCAATGCAGTTGAAGATTAAATTTTCGATTTGGTAGACTATATTTTCGCAGCAGAGATACAGTAATCCCATCCATTCAAGAATCTAGTTCCTCCTTTGCTTCGCAGATAAAATCCTGAATGCTAAATTCGCTCCCCAATTTACTTTACTCTAGACAATGCGCTTTGATTCTTACCTGATGGAATACATGTTCCTTTTAATGATACCAGTAAAAATATTTTATCCTTTAATTCATATTTTATTTGCGGTAAAAGCCATAGGCTAAAGTCCATGCTGGGCTGAAATACTTTTTCTGCCAGAGCTTTAGTGAATATACTGTTTGGAATGATTATGTGCGATTAGAAATTTTCAAAGTTATCGTCCTATATAGCGGCTCGGTAATTCTCTGTCTCCACATCAAAACCATCCACCCAATGAAAGATAGATTGATTTGATTGTTTAGGGTATTCAAACTGGTTTAATATTTTAAGTTAACCCAAAAATAGAATTACAGAACAAAGTTAATTATGCTGTACACAGAAAGCATAAATCCTTACTATTGCTGAATCACAGACATATTAGTGTTTTTTAAATGCAAGGCATTATTGCATAACCCAATAAAAATCGTGCAATAATTAATGTTAAATTTTTTTTAAATCTAGAAATTATAATCGTGGTTTAGGGTAAACTTCAGTTTAGGGTAAACCTCAGTTTAGGGTAAACCTCAGTTTAGGGTAAACCCATTTTTTGCCAATACATTCTGAGGAAACCCTAAATAGGTGAACCTCCCCAATATGGTGGTGTTGTTTTCTGCAAAAAAAATGCAGGATAAATCGATTCAATCTATCCTGCATTTCAATACTTGAATGCCAGCCAGAGCATTCAATAAGATACGAAAACGAATTAAGTGGAGGTGGCGGGAATTGAACCCGCGTCCGGCGAAGGAACCGATAAAGCTTTCTACATGCTTATTCTGTTTTTGTTCTTACCTGCGCGTCTATCAACAGACGAACTAAACGAACAGGCCAGCCTTTAGTTTTTAGGAACGATAAAAGGCGTCTCGCTCCGATTCTGTCCTTATGCGACGCCTCACAGGGCAGGTGACAGAAAAGCCACCCGAGAAACGATCAGCAATGCTTAATCTAATTAAGCGGCTAATGCATAGGTATTTTCGCCAGTTAAGACGAGTGAAGGTTCTGATTTAAGTGCTACTCCAACAAGTCACTGCATGCTTACTCAACCCTTTCGCAACCCGTCAAGTCCTGGTCACCCCCAAGGTTTTTTGTCTCGCCAATCTATTAAATCTATCCAACCACTTCGGCGGATTTTACAAGGATTTTACTCTTGAATTTGATTAAACTATAAAGAGACAAACTCGTATTTCGTATCTTTCAAAGAACTGATCCTCATAACGAGGCTTGTATTTTTAAAGTTACCTTTCAGACTTATTTTCCTCCCAAACCACCTGATGATTTGAATGGATCAACCACAATCTCACAAGTAAAAGTGAGCACCAAAGAAGGCATTAAAGGGTCATTTGAGGAAACGGTAACATTTTTGGTTTGACTTCCTGTTCTTCCGGTGGAATCAAAGGAAATATTGATTTGAGAACTTTGCCCTGGAGGAATTTCTGTATTTTCTGGAGCAGAAGCAGTGCATCCACAAGAAGGTTTGGCTCCAGTGATGATTAATTCAGAACCACCAGTATTGCTAAATTTAAAAGCATGATTCATCTTTTCACCTTGGATAATTTTCCCAGCATCAAAAGTGACAGATTCAAACTGGATCTTAGGAGCTTTGGCTAATTCTTCCGGAGAATAGACTCTTTTCCAACTGCCCACTAATGGAATATTTTTTACTCCATTGTCTACATCGTCCGTGATAAGGCGAAGGGTATCCTGAATAAATCCATCGATTTTACGGTCAAATTTACTTCCATCAATGGTAAATTGAATAGAGTCTAATCCTTCTGGCTTCACTTTGATGGGTTTACTGACATCTACCAAAACGAATGGGGAGTTATTGGGGGCACCTACTACTTGAACCGGTTTAGGAGAAGTGTTTTCAAAATACACCCAAAAGGATTTCTTCTCATCTGATTTGACCAAAGCAAAATTCACGGCAGGGTCTCTGAAATTAATATAACCCTGAGCGTATTTATATTTTGGGTTCAAAAATGCCTGAGTAGGTTTTGCTGGCACCACTCGACCTTTGATGAAGACCATATCCACTTGGTCAGAAGCAGAGGTTTGAACAACTACGGATTTATGAAAGTCTCCGATTTTACCTTTTTTGGAATCAAACTCTACCAAGATTTCTCCCTGCTCACCCGGATTAACCGGAGCCTCACTCCACATTGGGCGGGTGCAGACGCATCCTCCTTTTACATTGCGCAAGGCCAGAGGTTTGTCTGTCAGGTTGGTAAATTTAAAGGCAAAGCGGGTTTTTGTGCCCGCTTTTACATCGCCGAAATCATGCGTATCTGTTTCAAAACGAATAATTTGCTGCTGTGCATGCGCCCAAGATAGCCCAATGAACAGAGAAAATAGAATATAGAAACGGATGTTTTTCATCAGGATTTTGGCTTTAATAGTTTAGTTTAAGGCTTCAGATTTCAGTCCAGCAAGACGATTGAATTTCACATCTGTGCGAGCCATTTGGATATCTTTATAGGTGTATGCCTTCAAGGGTGCAGACTCCATAATTTTCAGAGAACCTACTTTAGGCTGTGGAGGCGTTGGAGGCGTGCCGTGGTTGTGACCGTCATGGTTATGACCATCATTAGGGTTGTGGGCAGGAGCTGGAGCCGGTTCTGTAGGAGGAGTTTCAGGACGAACAACATCACCCCGAATGAATAAATAAACAGGTTGCTCAGTTGTATCGTAAGTTACTGTTACGGATTTGTTGATAGGGCCTGGTCTTCCTTGAGTGGCATAAGATACCTGAATTTCTCCGGTCGCACCTGGCTTTACCACTTCCCGGGTATAAGCGGGCGTTGTACATCCACACGATGCTTTTACATTCACCAATGAGATGTCTTTGGCAGATTTGTTGGTAAACTTGAAAGTGTACACAGCTGCGTCGCCTTCTTTCAGGCTACCAAAATCATGAGTCGTTTTTTCAAAAACGATTTTGTCATTTGGGGTTTGGTCTTGAGCGATTACAAAACCTGCGGTTGCAAAAATGATAAGGCTGAGTGCAAGAATAAACTTCTTCATGTTGTTTTTGTTTAGAATGGTAAAAATACGAAAATGCTTGGCAAATGTTGTGCCAAGAAGAAAACACCCACCTCAACGGACAAATTGTCGGTAGGAATGGAATAATCACTTGAATTACAGGCCAAATAAAGTGTTTGCCTCAGGCAATTCGAATTCCCAGCAGGCAAACATCATCTATCTGGCCTTTTTGTCCTTTCCAGCTCTCAAAGGTGCTCTGGATCTTGTGATATTGCGTTTCTACCGGCAATTCTCCAACAGACTTTAAAAGCTGTTGTAATCTCTGAGTTGTAAATTTTTTGCCAGAAACTTCATTGAACTGATCAGCATATCCATCCGAGAACATATATATCATATCTCCGGGTTCGAGTTGAATGGAATGGGATGTAAAAGGTTGTAAAACCGGGGCAGGGCCAACTGGAAACCTGTCACCCCGGTAAACCAACAACTCACCCTGTCTCCAGATATAAAGTGGATTGAAGGCACCAGTCCAGATCAAACTTCTGGTTTGAGGATGATAAGACCCCAGGGAAATATCCATTCCATCGTTGACACTTTCTTCAGATTTATGGAATTCACTCAGAATAAAATCTCTGGTATGATGAAGGATTAGAGCGGGATTGGACTCTCCTAGCTCTTTTACAGACCTTCTTAGTCCCGCAATACAGATAACAGAAATCAGCGCACCCGGTACCCCATGCCCTGTACAGTCAGCAATGGCCAGCAACAATTTGTCTCCCTGGGTTTCAAACCAGTAAAAATCCCCGGCAACAATATCTTTTGGCTTGTAGAATATAAAATGCTCCGGAAACATCCTGGAGATTTTATCCTGAGATGGAAGCAATGCCTCCTGGATTTTTTTTGCATAAACAATCGAATCGGTTACCGCCTTATTCTTTCTTTCCAATTCCGATTTTTGGTTTTGTATAGTGTCCCTCTGTTTCTGGACCACTCCATATTTCTGATAAACCACTATTCCAGCAAATGCTAAAACAATAAGAATCAGAAGAAGGATGATTTGCCGTACTCTTCCAATTTTTATCTCTGTGTCCCGGATAATCAAATCTTTTGCTACCGTGATACTATCTGCAATGGATTTCATTTCATAGTCATACTTATATTTCTGATTCAACAGTTCATTCAGATTAGACTTTTTCTCCAGACTGTCCTGAATCTGTTCATAAGATTGGAGCATTTCAAAGGCTTCTTTGTATCGTCCCAGATTTTTATAATTCAGATAAGCTGCTTCTGCCGACTGAGCCTGGGTTTCAAGCACTCCGGTTTCTTTGGATAATTCATAAGCCCGCTGAGCATATTGCACCCCTTTGTTAAATTTTTTCTGTCCGGAATAGGTAATTCCAATATTCAGATAACAAGTGGCCATACTGCTTTTATCGTCTAATTCCTTCATGAGGTCATAGGCCTGTTGATGATAATTTCTTGCCTTTTCGTATTGCCCTTTCTCATTCAGAACAAGACCTAAGTTATTCAGTGAATTTGCTGTACCTCGTTTATCGTTTAGTCTTAGCTTGATTTCCAGGCTACGATTAAAATAGTATTCCGCAGAATCCAATTCCTTCTGTTCAAGGAAAAGCAATCCCATCGCATTGATTACAGCTGCCTGCTTCTTTTCAGAGTTTAACTTTTTAAATCCATCCAAAGACTTATGGAAATAAAAACGAGCCTTCTCGGGTTCTTTGTATCGTGTATATAAATCTCCCAAATGCAGCGAAGCAATAGCAACACCCAGATCACTGTTGCCTTTTTCAAATAACCTGAGGGCATTCATAAAATACACCACGGCTTTTGGGATTTCGCCTTTGTTGGTATGGGCTTGCCCCATCAGATCTATGGCTGCCCCCTGAAAGTAGAGATTCTTTTTAAGCACTGCCGTATCCAGCATTAATCTGGCAAAAATCAGGGCGCTGTCCTGATCTTTGGGTAGATAAACCCTCAGAATATATTGACTCAATCCCAAGAACCTTGTGGAATCGGATAGTTCAGTATTCTTCCATTGTCTCCAACTGCTATCGGGGACAATTTCTGCTTTTACCCTATTACCGCAAATAATAAGGCAGAAGAAACTAAACAATAACAGTTTTATCAATATCGTTTTCATGCACCATTCCTACGAGCTTCCTGATTATTCCGATGGAATCGGATAATCTCAGATGCGTTAAATTAATACTTTTTAGAGAATTCGAGTCTAATCCTTTTTCTGAATATTGGATTTATGGATTTTCTGGTCCGGGTTCAGATCACTTTGGGATACTCCACTCTTTGATGATAAACGGAAATCAATTTTTGGGTAAGGATTTCTTTCATTTTACGCACATCGCTGAAGGAGATACCTGCATTTTCAAATTGATTCTCAGAAATTTTATGCTGTACTATGTTTTGTACCAATTTTGTTAGTTCCTCAGTACTTGGATTGGGCAAGGCTCTGGAAGCAGCCTCCACGGAATCGGCTACCATCAAGACCGCTGTCTCCCGGGTGGTGGGCACAGGACCTTTATATCGAAAAGAGAAATCTTCAAGATGATTGAGCTCTCTTGTTTGACGCAAATGATTTCGGTAGAAATATTCTACGCGAGAAGTGCCATGATGGGTCTTAATAAATTCAATGATTTCTGCTGGCAGATTATGGTCTTTTGCGAGTCGAATTCCTTCCGAAACATGTTGGATGATTATTTCGGCACTTTTCCCTGGTTCTAAGCTATCATGAGGGTTATTTCCTGGCATTTGATTTTCGATAAAATAGAGGGGATTACGCATTTT
>JBEIHC010000046.1:0-21393 GCA_040381555.1 Bacteroidia bacterium | reverse complement strand
TTTATATCTCAAACAAAACTATCCCCTAGAATTTATAACCGCAGTCATTAATAATTTTGGAGGATTTTATAATACCTGGTTTTATTTAGAAGAGGCAAAGCGTTTGGGAGCAAGTATTGCACTTCCCTGCGTTAATAAATCGAATATACTGAGTCATTTAGAAGGACAAACCATCCGACTCGGCTTCATACACATTTCTGGAATTGAACAAGATGTTGCTAAGTTCCTACTGGAAAATCGAAGGCTCTATGGCAATTTCAAGGGTATTCAGGATTTTATTGAGCGAATACCTTGTGGTCCAGAGCAAATCAGGCTTTTAATTCGTTTGGGCTGCTTTGACTTTACCCAAAAGAAACGCCCTGAAATGTTATGGGAAGCAAAATTAATTCGAAATGCACTGGCTGGTGTTGGCAACTCATTCTTTCCATCCCCTGAACCCGATACACTCCAATTTGGAATCAGAGAATGGAGTCCATTAGAGATGCTAACAATCGAAATTGAATATCTAGGATTTCCAGTGAGCCGCAGTTTCTTTGACTTTCTAGAAACACTCCCACCTGACCGTGTGAGCAGCTCAAATTGGCACAAATATATTGGAAAAGAAATTGAAATGGCGGGATACATCTGTGCCCGGAAACCAATCAAAACTAAAACGGGGAAACTTATGCAATTCATCACTTTTCGAGACCCAGAGGGAGTCTGGGATGGAGTTCTATATCCAAAAGTTAATGAGAGTATTGAAATTCAAAGACTGGGTCCTTGGTTGGTCAAAGGGAAGGTTCAGGAAGATTTTGGAGTACCCGTAATGGAAATTTGGGGAATGAGGAATTAACGTGTTTAAATAATAACACCAAAAGACAGTTACAATAAGCTGATCTTTATTCACAGCATCAGCGAAACTTCTAATTCAAACAAAGCGTCCTTGATCTATAACCTGCCACAAATCTTTTTTTCAACCAAGGCATCCTTGATTTATAACCCCGATTTACTACTCTAACAGCTCAATTGGGAGCCTATTTCAACCAAGGCGTCCTTGATCGATAATCCGCCTCAAATCTTTTTTTACCAAGGCGTCCTTGATTTATAACCCCGATTTACTACTCTAACAGCTAACTTGGGAGCCAAATTCAACCAAAGCATACCCTCCCCTAAGCTAAAATTCAACAGTCTAAGGAGTTCTATACAGAATACCCATACCCCGATTACATAACTCAACAGAAACTGCCGCATCTTCAAACAAAGAATCGGAAAGCCTTTGCGCATATTGATTAGCTACATTTTGATATCCCACATTTGCCAATAGGGAGGAATCAGCCACAAATCGAAACACCCAAGATCGATCATTCCGATCAAACTCAGTAATCATTCCCTCGCCTCCGGTGAAAAAAGAATCTCGCACAAGATACGCAACCAGAGCCAGAGCATCCGAAGTATCAACCTGAGAGCTAAAGTAAAGAAGATTTCCCATCACCTCCAATCGTGACATTGGGCGTCTTGCGGATGGATCTAACAAACAAGGAATTCTGACAAACTCGTAAAAATCCTTATTACTCAAACCAATAGACACATTAGCCCCACTAAAGACTTCCCTACAAAGAGTTGCAGTATAATCGCGAACTAATTCCAAATAAGCAGAATCGCGTAACGCAAGAGTATCGGCTACGAATTGAACAATAAATGAATCAGAATCTTGAAACACCCTGACACGCATACCTGAATCATCCAAATACCCATCTCTCTTTAAAAAATCTGCCAATTTCTGCGCTAAAGGCTCTTTGACGGTTTCAGCATCATACAATACCTCATCCTTACCCAAAAGAATCTTCTGATCATTCCCCCTGTGGCATGAAATCAACACTACACTTACTAAAGTTATTATCAACGAAATTGTTGCGTATTTCATTTGTTTTTCTGTTGTTGAAACCAGTCGTTATAACTACGAACCATAATAAGCATTTCTTCGGGGGTATTACTAAAATCACCACTTACAATTTTCTCATGCAAGGCTTCATTTTCCTCAAACATAAGGGCCATTTTCTCTTTGGCATCTGTCCCACGAATAACAACCCTATTTAATCCTTTCTTTAAATAAAACTCCTGGGGCAACTGAGTAGTTGGCATGCGTCTGGCATACAAAGAAATGATGCCTTCAGCTAATGGCCTCGCAAATACAGCACCTTTACCCTTTACCCCTTCGGAAACAGTACCATAATAGGATTCAGAAGCTACCCTAAATCCTCGAATAGTCTTAGGTGTGTACTTCTTAGGGCGATCGGAGGAGGATCCCGAAAACAAAACATACTGAAAAAACAAATCAGGATGAGTCATCTCAACATAATCATCCTTGAGTCCATAAGTGCTTCTACGATCCTTAAATCGGCCATATACAGTATCTCCCTTCTGGAGTACAATATAGCCTTTTAAATACTCAGAAACCGAACGATGACCATTTTTCTGAATAGCCTTCTCGGAAGTTTGGGCAATCAGCCAGCCAAATAAAAAACAGGGAATCAAACACAATAATCTTTTCATAATCCGCGATATGCAAAACGAAAGTAAATATTCCTATAAAACAACTTGTCCCATAAAAAGACTGCATTGAGAAATACAAAGGGGGTAATCAGGAGAAAATCTCCGCATTTCATGGAATCCATAATACCTATACTTACAAAATATCCGACATTCAACATGGATAAAAATCCCAGAGAACCATGAAAATATGCTTGAAATAAAAGGTTAAAAATCATCAATCCAGCAATAACCCAAGCAAAATACCGATTAAAATACATATATCCTGGATTAATTAGATCAATAACGGCTCCTGACAACTTATATTCATTCAACGGCTCTCGAATTTCGTCTGACATGAAAACCTGACGAAAATTTGGAACGACAAATCGAAAATAATAATCTATAGGATGCTGAATAATTATGCTAATTGCACTCCTGAACAACTCATCTGAAAAAAGGCTAAGATTAGAACCAGCTAAATGATTCCTGCGAACATACTGGTTCAGAGCTGATCCTGCATTTGAAATGTGCCAGGATGACAAAGAATGCTCTTGTGTATAATCTGAGCAGGGCTTGTAGGCTATGTAGGTCTCAAAATCTGTGCGTGGACTTATCCTGAGGGCAGAATTACAATACAACAGTGAAGCATTATTCCACAAACTATATCCGGTTAAACCATTCAATCGAAAAGTGCCATCATCAAAGTAATGAAGCATCCGAAAAGGAATTAATGTCGCCTGAAAACCAATAAAAAAAACAACTATCGTTCGAATATAATATCTGCGATGTATCGGAAAGAAAAGTAAATATATCAGGCAAGTAATAGGTAGAATTAAAGCCTGAAAGTGTGCCATAAATGAAATAGCCGATGACACAATAACACAGGCTAGTAATCCTCCTGATGGAGATCTCAGATATAAATGAAAAAACGCCAGCGTCAAAACCGATACTGAAATAAACAACACCTCAGGTGACAGAGCTACAGAAAAATGAGCGGTATTGGGATCTATACACACTAAAACGGTAAACACATAAAGCAGTTTCCTTGAATTAAATACTACCACGGACAAAAAAGCAAGTGATGTAGAAATAACCAATATCTGTACTGAAACAATAAGCCAAGGGAAATAGCCAAAACACAATAATCCTTTCAAAAACAATGGATACAAGGGAGGGGTAAAAACAGTCAAATCACCCGCCTCTTGTAAGATTTGCGGTGAAACATAAACCCCCAAAATGTAAAAATAAAAAGAACGCGAAACCAGAAAGATTATCAGGATAATGCGAAAATCTTTACTTAAAAATGCTTCCTGTATCTGTTTCATAAAAGTAGAAGCAATTGATCCAAATACTCACGAGTATTGCATAATCGAGGCACTTTATTCTGACCTCCCAGTTTACCTCGTCCTTTCATCCAATTATAAAAAGTTCCAGCAGGAGCCACATGCAAAATAAGCGATTTCATAGCCATATCCTGGTATCGCTTAGCTGCATAATCGGAGTTAACCGCTTGTAATGATTCATCTAAGACAAGTCTAAATTTTTCTACGGAATCAGGAACCACAGAAAACTCAATGACCCATTCATGATATCCTCTATTTTGGTCACTAATAAAAGTCGGACCTGCTGTATAATCCCTTACCTCTGAACCTGTTTGTTTGCATGCCTCCCTGATTGCCCACTCAGCATTATCAACAATTAACTCCTCCCCAAATGCATTTATAAAATGCTTCGTTCGACCACTAATCTGAATTCGAAAAGGTCGGATTGAGGTAAACCGAATGGTATCGCCTATTTTATATCTCCACAATCCCCCATTAGTAGAGAGTACAATTGCATAATTTTGATTTAATACAACTTCCTGCAAAGAACAAATCATACCAGACTCCTGCCCAGATCCATCCACTGGAATAAATTCAAAATAAATTCCATGATCCAACAATAACAATAACTCTGTTGAATCTTTTTCATCCTGAAAAGCAAAAAAGCCCTCTGAAGCATTATAAGTTTCTCTATAACTCATTTTCTCCGAAGGAATAATTTTTTTAAATAAATCTCGATACGGACCAAATGCGACCGCTCCATGAAAAAAAACCTCCATATTAGGCCAAATACGAAGTAAATTTCGGTCATCAATTCCTTTAAGCTCAAACAATCTATCAAACAAAACCAACAACCAAGTAGGCACTCCTGTAATTGCCCGTACATCTTGAGTGAGCACCTGTTTTACGATCGCTTCAAGTTTCGTTTCCCACTCTCCTAGTAATGAAATCTCCTTGGGAGGAGTTCTGAACAGGGCATAAAAAAATGGCAGATTCTCTAATAAAATGGCACTTAAATCACCGCATCTTGACCATTGATTTAAACGGTTTACTTCATGACTTCCCCCAATAACTAGGTTGTATCCCTGCGCCATTTGGCTTCCCGGATTGTCATTAAAATATTGAGCAAATAAATCTTTGCCTGCCCTGAAATGATTATCCTGCAATGATTCTATCGTAACTGGTATAAATTTACTCTTATCATTCGTAGTACCGGATGATTTCGCAAACCATTTAACTCGACCAGGCCACAAAACAGACTGTTCCCCTTTTAATATTTTTTCAATCCAAGGAAAGTATTCCTCATAACTCTGTATTGGAACTCTTTCTGAAAATTGCCTCGATGAAACAATCTCTTTGAAATAATATTTTCTCCCCCACTCGGTAGATGCGGCAGTTTTCACGAGGCTTTTCAGCCAAAGCTCCTGTAAGTCATCAGGATGAGTTCTGACTCGATCTAACCGAGACATCCGCTGACGCATAAAGGTGGAAAGAAGCAGTTGCCGCATGATTTCCTTTATCGTTTCAATTGGAAATTCGCACCCAAATATACCTTCCGCACCCGTTCATCCGCAGCCAATTCTTCTGCCGTACCAGCTTTCAGGATTGCTCCTTCAAATAATAAATAGGCTCTATTGGTGATGCTGAGGGTTTCATGTACATTGTGATCTGTTATCAACACTCCAATATTTCGATTAACTAATTTTGCTACAATAGATTGTATTTCCTCAACGGCAATTGGGTCCACCCCAGCAAACGGCTCATCCAACAAAACAAAACTGGGATCAACTGCTAAGGCTCTAGCTATTTCTGTTCGCCGACGCTCCCCCCCAGACAAAACAATTCCCAAATTCTTTCGGACATGGGTTAAGGAAAATTCTTCTAACAATTTTTCTGCCTTTTCTTTTTGCTCTTTGGGAGAAAGAGGACTGACCATTTCCAGAATAGACAAAATATTATCCTCTACAGAGAGCTTTCTAAATACAGAAGCCTCTTGAGCCAGATAACCAATACCTAACTGAGCCCGACGATACATCGGGTAATCTGTAATATCCTTCCCATTCAAAAATATATTTCCGGAATTGGGTCGAATCAACCCAACCACCATATAGAAGGTAGTAGTCTTTCCGGCACCATTAGGCCCCAACAAACCGACAATCTCGCCTCGCTTCACCTCTACAGAGACATCATTAACTACTGTCCGCTCTTTGTATTTTTTAAATAAATTTCTCGCTTCAAGCATTTACTATTCTTGATATATCTGATTTACACCCTACTCCATTCTTTCCCGCACACATTCAACAGAATGAATTATTAGTAAAATTAAACAAAATCGTTTGAACCTTACGGTTTCAATTCCTGCCATTCGTCCATGGAAATGATATCCTTCAGTGTTAATTGCAAATTTTCCTGCCCACGAAACGCATTTATGTCGGCATGAAAGGCAATTGCAACAGGTCCTTGCTCCAACAACTCAGCCTTATCTGCCATCCCAAAGCCAATGGACTCTCTTTCCTCATTTCCTTGGCTAAATCTAACTTTCAAATGCTGGTCTTTTAATACCCTAAAATCTATTGCCTCCACCTCAACAGCAACGAAAACAGGTTGCAAATTTCCAGGCCCAAATGGAGCCATTTTGTTGACCATTTTAACGAAACCTTTGGAAACCTGATCTAAAGATACCTCAGCATCAATTCGTAAAACTGGCTGTTGATGCTCTGGCAAAATTCTCTCTGCCACAACCTCTTCAAATTTCTGGATAAAAGTCTGCAACTGCTCCTCTGAAATAGTCATACCTGCAGCATATTTATGACCGCCAAATTGAAGAATATGATCCTTGCATTCCAACAAAGCAGCATATAAATCGAATCCCGCGACGCTCCGAGCAGAACCCACCCAGTTGCCTTCAGAGCGAGCCAGCAAAACAGTTGGCCGATAGTATTTTTCTATCATACGGGAAGCCACAATACCCACCAGACCTTTATGCCATTCTGGATGGTGCAATACAGTTGTTTTCCTTTGAAGATAACCAGGATCCAAAGCAACTAACTCTAATGCTTGCCTTGTATGATTCTCATCCATTTGCTTCCGAAGCGCGTTATCCTCTTCCAGCTTTTTTGCCAATGGGCTCAAATCAATTTCCTTGCCCGTGAGCACATCAACCGCATGTTTTGCATGTGTAATTCTTCCGGCGGCATTAATGCGCGGACCAAGAAAAAAGACCAAATCTGATACTGTCCAGGAACGCTCGCGATCTGATAAACTCATAAGTGCAGCCAATCCACGAACTGGATTTTCCCGAAGCTTCACCAGGCCATGATGCATCAATATTCTGTTCTCACCTATAATGGGAACAATATCACAAGCAATACTTAAAGCCAACAAATCAAGTCCAGAATTTAAAATGGATAAATCCAATCCTAATTGAGCAATACAAGCCTGCATCAGTTTATACCCTACCCCACAGCCTGTTAACTCCTTGAAAGGATATTGACAGTCCACACGCTTCGGATCCAACACCGCTATTGCGGGTGGCAACTCATTTCCAGGTTCATGATGATCGCAAATAATTACCTCTAGGCCTCTTTGTTGTGCATACTTAATTTGATCCATTGATCTAATACCACAATCTAAGGTAATCAGTAGTTTTGAACCAGAATGAACCGCTGCATCAATTCCTACATAAGATACCCCATACCCTTCTTTATATCGATCGGGAATATGATAGAAGACTGGCACTTTCAAAGCTTCCAGAATTATCGTCATCATACTCACTGAGGTTGTTCCATCTACATCATAGTCCCCTAACAAAAATACAGGCTCGCCACAAGTAATAGCCCGACATAATCTATTGGAGGCAATATTCATGTCTTTCATCAGCATGGGATCATGAATTTGATCTAACTCGGGGTAAAAAAAGGTCTTAGCAGTTTCTAAGGTATGTACTTTTCTTTGCCAAAGTAGAGTTGCAAGAGCGACAGGAATCCCATTCAGCCTTTCAGCAAGACTGATAATTGCATCCTGAGAGGGTACTGTGGGCAGAATCCATTTCATCATACACAAAGATAGATATTGAAAGCATGGAAAGTTCGGAAAGTTGGAGCGGATTCTTTTTCTTGTTTTAAGTCAATTATCAAGCCGTCCTTGAATAATACAATTCAAATAGGCCAAACCAGTACAAACTCCCATTAAGAATAGGCTGCATACCAATAGGTGCACTGCCACTAATGACTTCTATAGAATTAATGTTCAAGACATTGATAACCTATACTTTACAGGGAATTCCTCCGGAAATCGCTCATTTGTCCGGAAGTCGTTGGTCCCTATTTATTATTTTGGAAGATGATTTAATAACTCCTTTGCTTGCCCCAATTTACTTCAGAGTAGTTGATCTGCGTGAAAAGAAGAAAATATTCAACCATAGATAATTTAAAAAATGAAAATTGTTTCTGCTCCTGCCCCCGGAAATTATTACTTGTATAGTAAAGATTTCCTAGATCCACATAGTGTAATAAAAAGAGGAAAAGTAAGTTGGGCGTTAGAAAAACCAGTAGAAAATCTCGTAAGATTTTTTCTCCCAATGGCTCATGTTCTGGGATTCTGTCTCACAGAAACTCAAATAGTGATTATTTTAAAATTTCATCCCGAAAAGATTATTCGAAAATTACCCCGACAGGTAAAGCATATGGATTACCAGCTAAAGGAAACAGACCTTGAAGCCTATCTCCAAGGGAAGATGCCTCCTATTTGCAAAAACAAAGAGGCAGACTGCAGCACCGGCGAAATTCACTATCACTTAGCCAAAAAAATATCTAATTTTCTACATTCCTTTACTATAAAATACAACTCCCAAACCAATCGTTCAGGCTGTCTCTTTAGCAGAAAAACTACATTGATGCAACTAGAAACTAAAGAAGAAATCCAAAACGCTATTGCACAAACTCAAAACATACCGGTAATTCACGAGAATAAGATTCACCCTGAATCCTACAAAAATAATAGCACAAAAAACTGGGGCACTTGGCACAAAGATGCCATCTGCTGGACTAAATTAGAAGAAATTTTCTCAGATTGTGTAGGAGGATTTATTGGTTTAGTTAGGAGGGTTTATGAAAAAATAATTAGAGAATTTCCAGATACCAGAGCCTTACAATCGAGAATACCTGGATGCTTTTTCATCAACCCGCCTCCCGCTTACTCTGGCTGACAAAACCAATATGTAATGAATTAGCCTCTTTCAGATTAACTTCTTGCCAAAATTATCCTTCTGCAATTGAAACTCTAACTATTTCAGCGGCGGTTTCGTTGTAGTATATGCCTTCTATGTCAGTTTAAACAACATGCCTATACTCAGTTATTGAGTGCATTGTTTGATTTAAGTAAGGAAATCAATTAAACACTTCTTATCAACTTTGAAGTTAATATTAGGAAAGGTATGGGTCGAACTAGTAAACTCCTTAATTTTGCACAATTAAAAGTCTAATTACATATTTACTCTGTTTTCTTGGAGTTGGTCCAATTTTAGATCTTCATGCATCCCATTTAGCAGGAGGAGACTTAACCTATCAATGCCTAGGAAAAAATTCCAATGGGTTAAACCGGTACAGAATTACAGCTACGCTTTACCGAGATTGTAGCTCTGCTGGCAATGCTAATTTTGATTCTCAAATCGCTTTATATGCTTTTCGAGTTTCAGACGGAGCGACGATAGATTCAGTCATCATATCTTCCTTTTCCACGGAAATTTTATCCTTTGTACTGAATGATACCTGCGCAGAACTCCCCCCTGGAATCTGCTATGAAAAAGCAATATACTCTGGACTAATCGATTTGCCTGACAACAATTACGGTTATGACATTTCTTGGGCTAGATGTTGCCGAAACGCTTCTATCGTCAATATCATTAACCCCAATATTACGGGAACGACTATTACTGTTCGCATTCCCCCAACTGCATCCTGTGATAATAGCCCGGTTTTTCAAACTAATCCTGGAATCGCGCTTTGCCTCGGATTGCCTTATACTTCATTCAATACAGCGCTTGACCCGGATGGAGATTCCATTTCCTATCACTTAGTGACACCTTATCAAGGAGGAGGTACAAATGATCCCATCCCGGAGCCAGTTCCGCCTCCCTATAATGAGGTGTTTTGGAATCCACCCTATAATCTGGCCAATATTCTCGGGGGAAATCCAGCGCCAACCATTAACAATAGTTCAGGATTATTGACTGTGAATCCAGATATTAATGGGCAATTTGCAATTGGTATTGCAGCAAAATCATGGAGAAACGGCTTACTCCTCACTGAAATCCGGAGAGACTTCCAGTTAAATGTTGTCACCTGCTTGGCCGATTTGCCACCAGTTGTAACCCCTCCCTCCGGTCCACAGGTTAATGACACAGAACTTATATTTTTTGCAGGACAGGAAAATTGCTTCAGTTTCAACATCTCAGATTCTCCTGATAATTTTCTTGTTTTTACCGCAAGCGGAGACCCCTTTAATCCTTCATCTGGACAGGCTGCTAGTTATAATGGTGCCGGATATGGGAATGTTGTGGGGAATTTATGTTGGGCTCCAGATTGCTCTATGGCAGGTTTTGAGGGATCTGTTATTATTTCATCCAATGATAACAACAATTGTCCTGCACCTAACTATACTTATGATACTTTTCTAGTGAAAGTAATTCCACCCACAATTAAATCTCCTGAAATTAGGTGTGTTTCGGAATTGGAACCCGGATCAGTTATGATTAACTGGATTTCTTTAGAGCCAATTCCGGGTTTTAGCCGATATGAAATTTTTAGAAGTTCGCTAATAAGTCCTGAATCCATTGTTTTCACCAGCACGGATAGTACACAAAAATCTTGGATAGATACAAACCCTGGAAATCTTGATGACCTACCTACTTACCGGATTCAGGCGTACTTTAATTGCCCAAATGACAACCCCACCTTGCCGAGCAGCAGTGTGAGTCTCCTAAAGCCAACCATTAACTTAACCAATCCTGTACAAGCAATTATTTCCTGGAATCCTTATACTGGCTGGCCCAATCCTGAGTTAACCCTCTGGCAATATCCGAATCAGAGTATTATCTCAGATAACATAGAAGGTTCATCTTTCACCTGGAACAATTGTGATTTCGAAGGGACAGTTCGTTTAACGGGGACAGACCCGCTTTCCGGATGCGAAATGAGATCAGCTGAAAGCGATTCATTCAGAATGTATTTGGACCCTCCAGGAAATCTAATTGGATGCACTGCCTCAGTTTTGATGGATAACCAAGGCGTCCTTGTGAAATGGCTTCCAATCCAGAATCAAGCTGAATTCACTCCGATTCTGGCAAGAAAAAACCCCAATGAATCCGATTTTCAAATAATCCATGAGTTAACCTCCTCACTTACTTTTATGGATTTGGGAGCGAAACCTGACCAAGGCGTCGTTGAGTACAAACTGGGGTTCATCAACCCATGCGGTATTTCCGGTGATTGGTCAGATCCATTTCATACCTCCTTTTTATCCCTAAACTCCCAAAATGCTGGTTTCCAACAATCCTGGACTCCTTCCTTCATTTTTGAAGGGGTTGAAGAATATGAAATTCAAATTCGAGAAACGGAAGATCCGAAATCTCCTTGGCTCGTTTTAAACCGCCAAGCAGCTGATGACTATCGAACTTTTACTGATTATCAATTTCTAACATCCCGAGAAATTCATTGCTATAGAATCAGAGCCTATCCTGTTCCAGCAGCTTGTACAACGGATTCCTGGTCCAATACTGCCTGCATTAGACCAAGCGCTTCTTTCACTGTTCCAGGGGCTTTCAGCCCAAATGGAGATGGCTTAAATGATTTTTATAAGATTCCAACCTATGCAGTAGATCAATTTCAAATTAAAATTTTTGATACTTGGGGAAATCTGGTTTTTTTCTCTTCGGACAAGTATTTTACTTGGGATGGGAATTTAAGAGGAACTCCCTGTCCTGAGGGAGTTTATATGTATGTAATTAGCGCAACTGGCTTTGAAGAGCAGTCTATCCATAAAAATGGTACGATCACGCTTATTCGATAATCTTTTCATTGTTTTCGAGGCAACAATTCCGTAATTTCCCTTCACAATTTACAAATTGGACACCTCCCCAAAAGCGTGAACACGCGTTGTACATATCTGATCAACATAGGATGGCTCATCTTGCATCTCCTGACAGGGGTACTTTATGCACATTTACCTAATGCTCAAAATCAAAAAGTCAGATTTTTCATCAACAAAAACCAATGGCCTGAACCTGTCCTATTCCGTGCAGACATTCCCGATGGCGCCCTTTTCATTGAAGAAAACCAGTTAACCTACAATCTTTACGATGGCAGGCAACTTCGGAAAATCCATAAATACTTTTACAATCATCCTCCGGGGCCAGAAACTCCAGAACCAGTATCCAATTTATTGAACCACCATGCTTGGAAAGTAAGTCTCCTTCATGCCCAGAAACCTTCCGAAATTCAACAAGAAAATATCAGTTCGGATTACCGAAACTATTTCATCGGAAAGGACCCCAAAAGATGGGCATCCGAAGTGAAAGCTTGGGGCAAGATTATCCAAAAAGATGTTTATCCAAATACAGACTGGATTATACACTCTAATGACGCGGGGCTTAAATATGATTTTGTTATTCATCCTGGAGGATCTCCCGAGAATATTCAACTCAATTATTCAGGTCAGGATTCTATCGTTATTCATAATCAGCAATTATTAATTTATACTTCCGTACATACATTGATTGAAGCCAAACCTATAGCCTGGCAATGGGTCAAAGGCAAACAGGTTTTCGTGCCTTGTCAATATGTTTTAAATGAAAATGTACTATCCTTTAAATTTCCAGAAGGCTTCGATCCAACACTTGATTTGATATTGGATCCAACCGTTGTGTTTTCTACCTTTTCTGGATCAACTGCAGATAACTGGGGTTTTACAGCCACCTATGATACCTCTGGAAATTTGTATTCAGGTGGAACAGTATATGCAACTGGTTTCCCGGTTACAGTAGGAGCTTTTCAACAAGCCTTTGCTGGAGGCCCACCGCCTACAGGAAATATGCCCGTTGACAATTGTGATATGGCCATTCTCAAATACAATGGTAATGGAAATCAACTCCTATTTGCTACCTATCTTGGTGGTTTTGGAGGAGATTATCCGCACAGTCTTTTTGTAAATGAAAACAATGAACTCCATATCATGGGCACTACAGGAGCAACTGACTTCCCTGTAACTCCAGGTAGTTTTGACCCCACCCATAACGGTGCTTATGACATTGTAGTAGTTAAAATGAATCAAAATGGCACAGCCCTTTTAGCCTCTACATTCGTTGGAGGAAGTGGCCATGATGGAATCAACAACACTGCTCCCTTTACTTTACCCACTGCACATCCTTTACACTATCAATATGCAGATGACTTTCGGGGAGATATACAATCCGATGCAGCTGGAAATGTCTTTGTCATTACCTCCACACAAAGTGCCAACTTCCCAACCACACCCGGAGCATTTCAAACTGCACACAATGGTGGACTATTGGATGCCTGTGTATTTAAACTCAACCCCTCCTTAAGTAGTATGCTCTGGAGTTCATTTGTGGGAGGAGCTTCAGAAGATGCAGGATATTCAATTGTATTAGTCCCTGATGGTAGCGTTTATATTTCTGGGGGAACAAATAGCCCTAATTTCCCTGTTGGGGCCGGAGGTTGGATGAATACTTTTCAAGGAGGTAGATCAGATGGATTTGCCCTAAGGTTATCTGCGAACGGAAATACCCTAATTGCAGGGACCTTCCTTGGGACATCAGATTATGACCAAGCCTATTTTATTCAGAGAGATGCACTTGGAAATATCTATCTCTGTGGGCAATCTGCCGGAGGAACCTATCCTACAGCTAACACAATTTACTCGATTCCGGGCGGTGGCCAATTTATCACTAAATTGAATGCCAATCTATCTGCCATGACCTGGTCTTCTTCGTTTGGATTGGCAACTAACACCCCTTCTGTTTCTCCTACAGCTTTCCTAGTTGATCAATGTGGCTATATTTATTTTGCAGGTTGGGGTGGTCTATTGGGTAATGGAAATACAACCGGATTGCCCGTAACATCAGACGCATTTCAGTCCACTACAGATGGTAAAGATTTTTACTTATGCGTTTTTGAAAAAGATATTTCCGGACTATTCTATGCAACCTTTATCGGAGGAAATGTTAGTCAGGACCATGTAGATGGCGGGACCAGTCGATTTGATAAAAGAGGAATTGTCTATCATGCGGTTTGTGGAGGTTGTGGAGGTATGTCTGATTTTCCAACTACACCTGGCGTTTGGTCAAACAACAATCTAAGCACAAATTGTAATAATGCTGCATTTAAAATCGATTTTGGATTAGCCAATTATCCCCCCAATATCGTGCGACCTACTGTAACTGGTATTATTGGGGATACCCTTTTCTTCACTGCTGGGACTCAAACCTGTTATAACTTTGTTATCAATGATAATAATCCAACAGATTCTTTAACAGCTTATCCGGGGGGAGACTTATTCGGGCAAGGTACAATGCCTGCTCCCTTTGCTGTATCAGTCAATGATTCAGGCCCTACCCCACTGACCGTACAAATTTGCTGGACTCCAACCTGCGATCAGGCAACCCAGCCTTGGCTTTTACCTCTTTTCGTTAGAGATAACACTGCCTGCCCTGTGCCGTTAACAGCCTCTGACACTATGTTTGCTAGGATTCTTCCTGATCCCGTCTCACCTCCCGAGATAAGATGTGTTTCAGTTACAGGCCCTAATCAAATATCCCTCACTTGGATAAACCCTCCAACAGTTACTGGGTTCTATTCCTATTATATATTTAGAAACGATGGTACAGGTTGGGTATTGCTTGATTCTGTTTTGAATGTAAACCAAACAACATTTACCGACAACTCCGTTACCAATACTTATACCAATAGGTATGCTTATCGCTTAAGTACCTGTCGGGAATGTCCAGGAAGATATCAGAGTGCTCCAGGCTCGGAAGCAATCTCGAGTTTATGTGACGCATACAACCTTTCTTCAGTTGAATCTCAAGTTTCTTGGAATGAATATCCCGTTTGGGCAAATCCAACATATACAATAGAAGTAAATAGTAATCCTGACTTTATACTTAACCAAAACTATGGAGATACAAGTACATCCTATCTAAATTGTGATTTTAGAGGTAGATTCAGAACATTTACCCAAGACCCTATCACGGGATGTACTGTTTTTTCTGGCTACTCACCGGTTGTTGAACATAAAGATACTCTGCCGGAACCTCCAGTGGTTTGCCGTGTAACTGTGGTTGAAGGTGATATTGGGGTACGCTTAGATTGGAGACCGGATTATTCAGCTTTTTTAGGAGGCTATAAAATTTATCGGAAAATATTAGGCGTTGAAGATCAATTTAGTTTGTTAAACGAAATCCCGAGCAACCTAGTTAACTCGTATGAAGATCGTCAGGTAGAAGTTGACAATAATAGATATTGTTATGTACTAGCTGCAATGGACAGATGCGGGCAAGAGGTTGTTGGTACAGATACCTCGTGTACGATTTTACTTAGGGCAAATGCAGTAGAATACGCTAGCGAAATTGATTGGACAGACTACAAAGGTTGGGGGAATTTATTGGACCGATATGAAGTATGGATGGCACCTGAAACCTATAAATTTTATGTAAGAATATTCCCCGGGGAAAAAGAAATATTCAAGTACACCGACAGAGATATATTTAGACCACAACCCATGTTTTGCTATCGAGTAAAGGCCATGAATAATCCAACGGAATGCGGAACAGAGTCTTGGTCAAATGAAAACTGCATTGAATTTACTCCCTTGCTCCACACAGCGAATGCATTTTCACCGAATGGGGATGGAATAAATGACTTTTTTATCGTGAGCCATTATTTCATAAACAATTATCATCTTCTTATCTTTGACCGTTGGGGAAATTTAATATTTGAATCATTTGATAAAGAAAATCATTGGACAGGATCGAATGATGGACAACCTTGCCCAGAGGGCGTTTATGTTTATGTGGTGGAAGGTACAGGCTATAATGGCCAGGTGATTTCCAAGAATGGAACCGTTACCCTAATCAGATAGAATGTTTCAAAGAATTTTCCAATTTATACTTTGTATAATTCTAATCTTCGGAAGTTGTCTTGCGCAATCAACAGAAAGCAAGATTAAGACTGCGATTGATTTTGAGAATCGTAAGATGTACAAGAATGCAGAAAGAGAATTGAACGAAGCAATTCTGGAGGACCCATATGGAGATACTTTATTTTTAATGCGGGGAAATGTTCGGGCAAAAATGCAGCGTTATGAAGAAGCAATTGATGATTTTCGTGAGTTTCTAAAACTCAGTCCTGAGGCCTATGATGCCTTTGCAAGAATTGCGAGAGCCAAGGCGTCCTTGAAAGATTTCAAAGGGGCTCTCAAAGATTATGACACAGCCTTATATTATGACCCTTACAATATTCAATTTCTGATGGAAAGAGCTGGCATCAAAATGAAGTTAGATAACACAATGGAAGCAATTCTAGACTATAGCAGCGTGATTGAAATTGCCCCAAAAAATACGGATGCGTTGATGCTTAGATCAAGGGCAAGAATTTCCAGAATGGAATATACCCTTGCCGCACAGGATCTTACCAGATTATTAGAAATCGACAAAAGAAATTCTGACGCTTTATATAATCGTGCCATTCTGATGTTTGAAATGGGTCAAAAAGAGGCAGCCTGTGAAGATTGGAAAGCATCCATGACATTAGGTAAAGCAGAATCTGTAAAATGGGTAAATCAATTCTGCAAACCTTAAGTTTCCTCGCAATATTCTTAAGTCTATGGCTTGCTGCAAGTCATATCGGTTATGCTCAGCTAAAATCGCAAGCTAGCGTTCAATTTGAAACTGCTACGCAAAAAATCAAGACTCAGGATTACAATGGCGCCTTAGAACTCTTGAATCATACGATTAAATCCAATCCTGATTTTTGCGAAGCCTGGCTAAGCAGAGGCGTGGTTTATCATCAAAAAAAGGAATTTGAAAACGCCATACTCAATTACAATAGAGCGCTAGTTTGTTCACCGGGTTATCCAATGGCGTTCTACAATAGAGGAATTAGTAAATTGGCCCAAGGAGATCAATACGGGGCACTAAGAGATTTTAGTAATGCGCTAGATAAAATGCCAGAACATGTCCCTACCCTCTTCAATAGATCTTGGACATTCTTACAACTTGGAGATACAGTAAAATGCTTGGATGGTTTAAAATTATGCTTAGAAAAAAATCCAACCTATTTTCCAGCATTATTATTAAAAGCTGTCATTGAAAGAGCGCACGGTAAAACAGAACTTGCTTTGTCATACTACAATGAGATTTTAAAATCGGACAAAGAAGTAGCAACTGCAAGATTCAACAGAGCTCATCTACTATACTTGAATGGAGAGTTAAATTTGGCTCGCATTGATTTCCAACAATTGGTAAATGATTTTCCGGATGACCCGTTAATTCTTCTCCATACCGGAGCACTGTATTCCTTGACAGGCAATCCAACAGAAGCCTGTGCTTTATGGAAGAAGGCCGTTTCAGTTGGAAGCCCTGAAGCTTTGCAACTAATCAAAAGATATTGCCCTCAGGACTAACTTATCCAAGTTAGAAGCTAAGCCAAAATAGATTTCAAACAAAAAAAGAACGCCGGACTTATAAAATCCGGCGTTCCAATTATTGAATTTTAATAGACCTAGGCTGCTTTAGGCGTTTCTTCGTCTTTCTTCAACAAATCAAAAGATACAGCAGAAGCAACAAACACGGAAGAATAGGTTCCAAAAGTAATCCCTATCAAGATTGCAAACATGAACCCACGAATTGCATCACCTCCAAAAATAATAAGTATTAATGCCGTGAGAATAGTAGTCAAAGAAGTGATAGAAGTACGACTTAAGGTTTGATTGATAGCGATAGTAAAAATCTCAGATAGATTTTTGCTCTTCATTTCTGCAATATCTTCACGAATACGGTCAAACACGATTACAGTATCATTTACAGAATATCCAATCACTGTAAGTACTGCAGCAATAAAAGCAGAATCAATCTCCATGGAGAATGGCATCAAATCAAAATAGCCCAAGAAGGAATAAATCCCAAGCATAACAATCACATCATGCGCTAGTGCAATCAAAGCACCGGTAGAATATTGCCAGCGACGGAATCTCACCAAGACATAAAGGAAAATAATCAATAGCGAGAAAATTATCGAATTTACAGCAGAGGCCTTAATATCACTCGCTACTGTTGGACCTACAACAGATGAACGCACGATATCTTTTTCGGTCGTACCATAAGTCTTTGCGAGGGTATTAATGAGCAAACTTTGTACTTCTTCAGTAGCATTATTATCACCAGCTTTATAACTGGTAGTAATCATCAATTCATTAGAATTACCTATGGTCTTGATAACAGGTACTGTATTCATAACCGTTGCTAACTCTTGACGAATAGCCTCTACATTTGGAGCCTGGTTGAATGCAATAACATATTGGCGACCACCTTGGAAATCAACCCCCATTTTAAAGCCAAAGATGACAATGAAGAGGATACTCAAACCAGATAATACTCCTGAGAAAACATAGAAAGTACGACGACGAACAACCATTTTCAGGTCAATCTTATTAAAGAAGCTGGTAGAACCTGCAGAACCAAACTGTAAATTGGTATTGCCTCTATCCATCATAAACTCAATAATCAAACGGCTCACAAATAAAGCGGCAACCAAAGAAGTGGCAATACCGATCATTAAGGCAACTGCAAATCCTTTAATGGGACCAATCCCAAAGGCAAATAGAACCACTCCAGTCAAGAAAGTGGTTATATTGGAATCCATGATTGAAGAAAATGCATTACTGAAACCTGCATTAATTGCGGCTTTATAAGATTTACCGTTGGATAATTCCTCCCGAATCCTTTCGAAAATCAACACATTCGCATCAACCGCCATACCCATAGTTAAAACAATTGCGGCCATACCTGGCAGAGTAAGCACTACATTAAATGCAGCAGACACCCCTAAAAGGAAGAAAAGATTGAGTAACAAAGCAATGTTAGCTACCATTCCAGAACTCCTGTAATAGAATACCATGAACGCTACAACAGCAAGAAAGCCCATCAAGAAAGACATCAACCCTTGATTCACATTTTCTTCTCCCAAGGTTGGTCCAACAATTTCTTCACCTTCAATACGCGCTGGTGCAGGAAGTTTACCCGCTTTAAGAAGGTTGGCCAAATCCTCAGATTCTTCTACTGTAAAGTTTCCGGTAATTTGAGACTGTCCGGTTGCAATTACATTATTAACAGTTGGATAAGAGTGAACCATATTATCCAACACAATTGCGATGGACTTATTAATATTGGCTTCAGTCATTTGTTTCCAAATACGGGCACCTTCTGAATTCATAGTCATGGACACACTAGGATTACGATTTTCATCGAAATCAGCACGAGCCCTTTCAATAGATTCACCTCCCAATGGAGCCAAACCATCACTTGTGTTTTTAATCAAAATTAGACCTAAATATTGCGATCCATTTTCAGGTTTGGCAGTCCAAAGAAATTTGTAATTATCTGGCAACATTGCCCGAACTTCCGGATTATTCAGATAGGCATTTACGGTGCTGGTATCTTCAGGAATTGCGAATCCGAAAACAGGAGCATTCGCTTTTATGTTTTGATCTAATTTCAACACCCGATAAAGAGGATTTTCCTCCATGAATTTCTCTGCTTTTTGTTCATCTGACATCCCAGCTGTATCTGCAGAAGCTAAAGAGCTATCTTTTCCTCCTAAAGCCTTATCAATAGCCGCATTCCCTGTGGAGGTACTATCACCAGCAGCGCTTGCAATTGAGGTAGAATCGGTAGAGCTTGAGTCAGCAATACCGCCACCAAGGCCATTCATGTCTTTTACCTTCTGATTAATTTTCTCTATGAAGGGAGCAGCATCGCCAATCTGAATGGTTTCCCAGAATTCTAATTGAGCTGTACCTTTTAACAATTTGCGCACACGATCTGCATCTTTTACGCCAGGAAGTTCCAGAAGTATCCGACCAGTACCTGCCTGCAACTGAATTGTTGGAGAGGCTACTCCAAACTGATCTATACGAGTACGGATGATTTGGAAGGTACGATCAATGGCAGCATCGGTTTCCTTTTTTAATAACTGAATAATTTCCTCATCAGTGGAATTAAAGGAAATCCCTGTTTCTTTGGAAGTAAACCAAGTGGCTAATTTTGCTTTGGGATCTACTTCCCGTAAGGAGGCTACAAATACATCTACAAAACTTTCTTGAGAGGATTGCTTCTTTTTCAAAGCGGCGGTCATAGCTGTATTAAAAGTTGGATCCGTGGTATTATCGGCCATTCCGCGGATAACATCTTCCACCCCAACTTCCATCGTAACAAACATACCGCCCTTTAAATCCAGTCCTAAAGACATGGAATTTTTCCGAGCTTGCTTATATTCATCAGCAAAGCCTTCTTCCTTGAACTTTTCACTTCGCTCTTCTGCCGTCATGGCATCCAACTCTCCTTCAATGTTGAATACCTTCCAGGTGTAAAACAAATTGTACGCACAGATCATTGAAAAAACGACCAAGAGCGTAAGAATGACATTCTTATTACGCATTTTATATTAAAATAAATTAGTTGAAAATTAAACCGGATGATTATTCAGGTCCGGGCTAACCTGAGGTATGAGTAAACAAATTTAAATTAAGGAGCCTGAGAAAATCCGGGCAATTTCCTAATTAGGATTGACATAATCCAATCATTGAAAATATGGGGAACATTGGAATATTCCGTTACCAACAAAGATAAAAGAATGACCTGCCGTTTAAAAATATGTAAACTCAACCATTGCGAGGTACCTTTTTGTCTGATTAATTTTATCCCAAGGAAATCGTCAGTTTCGACAGGTAAATTAATTCTGACACTACCGCATTCTTGCGAATTTCGCATGTTCAGTTCTTCAATTTTCGAGAAATATCCGTCATACAAGGCATGTCGGGAAATCCGGGTAAAAAAGGCCACTATGACCAATATTCCAGAAAACAACACTATATGCCTTAAATATTTCATGAAAATAGAGAAGTGCGAAATTAGAGAATTATGTCAGGAATACAAAACGAAGGGTAAGGGCGAAAAATGGTCAAAAATAAGACTACAGTTGAAAAATGAGTATATGGCCAAATTTGAATCACTGTATCTGACTGATTCGTATCCCTCAAGGACACCTTGGAAAATACTAAAATAATTAGTTCTTTTTAAAACTTTAGAACCAATTCCCCTACCCTCTAATAACCCAATCTTTCAAGGACGCCTTGAAAAAATTCATGTATAATCCCCTCATTTTCAAAACTTAAAAACCTCCCCCTCCTTCTCCAAAATCCCAATCTTTCAAGGACGCCTTGAAAAAATTCATGTATAATCCCCTCATTTTCAAAACTTAAAAAACCT